>CAWUWQ010000104.1:0-9147 GCA_963926065.1 uncultured Algoriphagus sp. | reverse complement strand
AATATAACCGTCCTAGAAAGTGAATCCAAAGCAGCTTTGGTTATTAGTACCTTCGCGATTTCAATTTTTCAAAAATTTGCCTTTTAGCATTTTTAACTTTAATTAACTCGCTTTTTCCCATGTTTTTCTCACTTAAACTGGCTACTTACTTTATTCTGAGTTGAAGCTTGGGAGTATTTCAAAATCAGTATTTGGATTTAATTTTCTTTAACGCGAGACTTTGCCTTCGGTAAGTTCTCGAATGGTCTGAATTAACTCTTCGCTTTCTATTCCATCGATAATATGATGGAACTCTGTTTTTAACATTTCCCTTCTGATAGCTTAAGCCAAATCCTAACTTAAACTTATATTCTCATTATATCTCCCCTTCCGTCCAGGTATACACCTCATCTTCAAGGTAATTAGGATAGATTTTTCGATGCTGCTTTTTTACCTGTGCGATAAGTGATTCCCGAAATCCTTCCACGTTAGTACCGCTGGCCGCAGCCATAAATACGGGCTTTATTTCAGTTTTCTTTTCGTATGCCGTAGAAAGCGATTCGAAATCCAGGTAGTTAGCCTCCTCAAGCTCCAACTCCGTCATTTGCATACTTTCTTCCTCGCTCGGCATTGTCTCTACTAAGTCAATCTTGTTGAAAACCAACAGAATAGGTTTTTCTCCAGCCTTTATTTCATTAAGGGTCTGGGTGACCACTGCAATATGGTCTTCGAAGTGAGGATGAGAAATATCTACCACATGAATTAAAAGATCAGCTTCTCGAATCTCTTCTAAAGTGGATTTAAATGATTCAATTAAGTGAGTAGGTAGTTTTCGGATAAACCCAACCGTGTCAGAAAGGAGGAAAGGAACATTTTCAAAAACTACTTTTCGTACCGTAGAATCCACTGTGGCAAAAAGCTTGTTTTCCGCCAAAATATCTGTCTTAGTAATCAAGTTCATTAGGGTGCTTTTACCCACATTGGTATAGCCTACTATCGCCACACGGACGATACCTTTTCTACCTTTACGTTGGGTTTCACCTTGTTTTTCTATTTCGAGCAGTTTTTCCTTGAGGAGCGTGATCCTATTTCGAATATCTCGCTTATCTGTTTCGATTTCCTTTTCACCGGACCCACCTCGCGTTGTTGTGCCACCTCGCTGACGTTCCAAGTGAGTCCACATATTAGTTAATCTTGGAAGTAAATATTGAAATCTTGCTAGCTCAACCTGAGTTTTTGCTTGAGCCGTCTGGGCTCTATTGAGGAAAATATCCAAAATCAATAAAGAGCGATCATAGATTTTAACTTTAAGTTCGTCCTCCAAATTTCGCATTTGGGAAGGCGATAGATCATCATCGAAGATGACCATATCTACTTCGAAATGCGTGATGTAGGAAAGTATTTCGGCTAGTTTACCAGATCCAACAAAAGTCTTGATGTCAGGCTTTTCCATTTTTTGGGTAAAACGATACACAGTTTTTGCCCCTAAAGTTTCGGTAAGAAATGCCAATTCATCCAAATATTCGGCTGTGACCACCTCGCTTTGGTACTGTCGAATTACACTTACAAGAACTGCAGTTGGCTCTTTGACTGAGGTATCGTGTAGTTTTTGGAGTTTTCTTGAAAATTTACCCATTCGTATTCTTTTCTTTTGTAATGCATTCGAAGCAAAAACCGTTCGGTTTTTCTAAATTTCTTCCAGGTCTTAAGAATCAAAATTTGTTAAGAATCCAAGTAGATAGAGTAAAGTTCGTCATATTTCAACACAAATGGTTAGGATAGTCTATTCCTTGGTGGTTATTTTACCACATTATTACCCAATTCCTAACGTTTTCAAAAAATGGCGCAGCTAGTTCAAACACCGATAACTGGTCTTTTAGAAATTTTCCCAAAAAAATTTCTTGACAAGAGAGGTTATTTCTTTGAATCCTATCGTGATGATTGGTTTGATGATCTAAATCTAGATCACAGTTGGATTCAAGACAATCAAAGCTTTTCAGCTGCGGGAACCGTAAGAGGACTTCACTTTCAGCGAGGAGAATTTAGCCAAGCCAAATTAGTACGAGTGATACAAGGCTCCGTCCAAGATGTTGCTGTGGATTTGAGGCGGGGATCGCCAACATTTGGGCAATCGTATTTGACGGTTTTGGATGCCAAAAAAAGTAATCTTCTTTATATTCCTAATGGATTTGCACATGGATTTGCTGTTTTAGAAGATGCTATCTTTGTCTATAAATGTTCTAATTATTACGATAAAGCTAGTGAAGGTGGAATTTTATGGAGTGATCCTGAGTTAGCAATTGAGTGGGCTGTCACTGAGCCACTGGTTTCAGAAAAGGATGAAGTTTGGCCGACATTAAATGAATTTAGACTAGAAGAGGGAGGATTATAATGAGGATATTGGATTTTTTGAGGGGGAAGCCCGAGCAGATGGAAGCACTCGATTTGAGTTGGCTCGATGTAGATATGCACTCTCATTTAATCCCTGGAATTGATGATGGATCAAAGTCTATGGAAGAGTCTCTTGAACTTATCAAGAGGTTATCAAGCTATGGCTTACGAAAGATCATCACCACGCCACATATTATGTCAGAGTATTACAAAAATACTCCTGAAATAATCTCAATGGGGCTAGAAGATCTCCGCAAAGCAGTAAAAGCTGAAGGGATTTCAATTGAAATCGAAGCTGCAGCTGAGTATTACATGGATGAGATTTTGCTTGAAAAGATCAAGGATGGCGAGAGATTGTTAACGTTTGGCGAAAATTATATTTTGGTTGAGACAGGATTTATAAATAAGCCCCAGATGCTATTGGAGACTATGTTTCAGCTCGAAATGTCCGGTTACAAACCGATTTTGGCACACCCCGAGCGCTATCAATATTTACTCGCTGACAAGGGATTATTAGGAGATCTGGTCGACAGAAAAATTTTATTTCAAGTCAACCTGCTTTCACTTACCGGTTTTTACTCTAAGCCAGTCAAAGATTTTGCAGAAAGCTTGTTGGAGCGTGATTTAGTCAAGTTTCTTGGAACTGACTGCCACAATGTAAGATACTTGGATATGCTTGAAACGCTACCGAAGCATAAGTCCTATTCCCAAATCAAGCAAGTCAGTTGGATGAATACTTCGCTCTGACCTGACCGATATGAAAATTCTGATTACGGGCATCACGGGGTTATTTGGAAGCTATCTAGCAAGGGAGTTTTCAAAAATCGGGGAAATTCATGGATTAATTCGCGCCACTTCCTCAAAGAGACTCACTGAAGATTTTGATTTTCCAGTGATCTGGCATGAAGGTGATCTTTCAGATTTGGACTTTCTCGATGAGATTCTTGGCGATATAAATTTGGTGATTCATGCAGCAGGTATGGTTTCTTTTGATGAAAAGGATGAGAAAAGGCTTTACCAGACGAATGTTGAAGGCACAACCAACTTGGTCAATGCGATGCTTCTAGCTGGAGTCAAAAACTTGATCCATGTAAGTTCTGTATCCGCAATAGGTAGAAGCGCAGAATTTAAAGAAGTGGATGAAAACTTCAAATGGATAGATTCTAACCAGAATACGGCTTATGCTAATTCTAAATATTACGGGGAATTGGAAGCTTGGCGTGGTGAGCAGGAAGGTTTGAAGCTCATGGTGGTAAATCCTTCTATCTTATTAGGCAAGGTAAGCGACGATCGAAGCAGTACTGATATTTACCATTACGTTCTGGAAAAAAACAGGTACTATCCCATTGGGTCTATTAATTACATTGATGTGAGAGATGCCGCTCTTCAAACCTTCCAACTCTATGAAAAAGAAGCTTGGGGAGAAAGATTCATTTTAAACAAAGAGTCTATTTCTTATCGGGAATTTTTTCAAACTATGGGAAAATCTTTTGGAAAGCCAGGCCCTACCAAAGCCATTAATTCTTGGCTCTTGGGAACAGTCGTTTTCTTAAATGAAGTGCTTCGAAAACTTGGGTTGAGCAAAAGCCCTCTAAATAAGAAAACAGCCAAATTAGCTCAGCAAAGTATATTTTTTAACAACAACAAAACTACTCGTCTACTGAAATACAAGTACCGAGAGTTGACAGACACATTTCACTGGGCTAGGTAAACTTATTTGAAAGCATTGGGGTTAGTTATACTCAAGAATTTACCAGACGTTAAATTTTTGAAAAGAGTAAAAAAATAACAAGGCCAGATTTTGAGAGAAAAAATTATTTGGTAACTTATGTAAACCTTAATGCATTCGAATGACAGGAGATCATGAGCATGATTGGGAAAATGATAAAAAGCTAGTCGAGCGATTTGAAAATTCCCTAAAATCCAATCTGGATCTATATTTTGAAGAAGAGGAACTGGAGGACATCATCCGTTTTTACTTCGATCAACAAAAATTTCTTAAAGCGCTAAGAGCCTCTGAATACTGCCTAGAAAAATTCCCTTTTTCCGTAGAAATTAAATTACTCAAGGCCCAATGTCTAATCTTCAATGACGAGTTAGAAGAAGGAATGGGCATTCTTGAAAATATTAACAATATTTCTCCGAATAATGAGGAAATTATTCTGGCATTGGCTAACGCCCATATCTTAGAAGGAACTCATCAAGAAGGGATCGATCTTCTCGAGCGGTTTTTACCACTTGCTGAGGATAAGGCTGAAGTTTATTATTCACTTGGCAATCTCTATCGGATTCAAAGCAAAAATGACAAGGCGAGTTATTATTTCAAGGAAGCTGTAAAACTTCGAATCAACCATGAAGATGCCTTGTTTCAGCTAGCGATGATTACTGAGGAAGAAGGCTCTTTTGATGAAATATTAGATTTCTATCAAGAGTTTATCGATCAAGATCCTTACAGTGCTGGAGCTTGGTATAATCTGGGGGTAGTATATAATAGGCTAGGGCGATTTGAAGATGCTATAAAAGCATATGAATATACGCTGCTAATTGATGATGCCTTTGCATCGGCCTATTTTAATCTTGGAAATGCGTTGATGAATACGGAGCAGTTTGAGCTCGCTTTGGAAGCCTATCAAAACACCATCAACTGTGAGGGAGTAAATGCTGAGAACTGCTGCTATATGGGTGCAGCCTATGAAAAGCTAGGTAAGCTTGATGAGGCGTTTAAGTATTTTAAAAAATCAGCCAAACTCGATGAGGAATATGATGATGCATGGTTTGGATTAGGGATGTGCATGCTCAAGAAGGAGAAATTTTTCGAATCGATTCACTACTTCAAAAAAGCATTGAAGCTCACCAAGGAAAATGCAAACTACTGGGTAGGCTTAGCCGATGCGGAGTTCAACCTTGGCAATATGCAAGCAAGCTCAGAAGCATATGAGGAAGCCATCAATCTTGAGCCAGGCATCATGGAGACTTATGTTAACCTTGCCTTGATTTACTTCGAGCAGAATAGATTTGAGGAGGCCATCGATGTCACCTTAGAAGGAATCGAAGAGCTTCCCGAATCCGCAGAACTGTACTACCGTATGGTCGTTTATCAGATCAAAATGGGTAATTATAAAGAGGCATTTTCATTTTTAGAAAATGGGTTAACTTTAGACTTTGAAAAGCATACGATCTTATATAATCTGATGCCAGAATTGAAAAAGCAAAAGGCAATTTATAAGATCATTTCCCAGTTTCGGGGTAAAAACCCCGAAGTCTAATTAAAAACCTTGCAAATGAATTACGTTCTGAATAACATTCCCGTTCGAACTCAAAAACCTCGAACCTCTGGATTTACTATGGCCATGGATAAAGGTTTATCTGTGAGAGAGACGGAAGATTTTGTAGATAGCTGTTCGGATTTTGTAGATATCGTAAAACTCGGCTGGGCTACATCTTACGTCACCAAGCATTTGGATAGAAAGCTAGCTATTTACCGTGAGGCTGGAATTCCGGTATATCTCGGAGGAACACTGTTTGAGGCTTTTATCGTCAGAGGACAATTTGAAGACTACCGTAGATTATTGGATAAATATGACCTGAACTTCGCAGAAGTTTCAGACGGATCTATTTCCCTCAATCACGACAAGAAGTGTGAGTACATCACGGAATTAGCGAAGCAAGTCACTGTACTTTCCGAGGTTGGCTCCAAAGATGCCGCTAAAATCATCCCTCCTTACAAATGGATCGAGCAAATGCAAAAAGAGCTTGATGCTGGTGCCTGGAAGGTAATCGGAGAAGCAAGAGAGGGCGGTAATGTCGGCCTATTTAGAGACTCAGGAGAAGTGAGACAAGGATTGGTGGAAGAAATTCTAACCAAAATCCCTGAAGAGCGGATCATCTGGGAAGCTCCTATCAAATCTCAGCAGGTTTGGTTTATCAAACTGATTGGTGCTAATGTGAACCTTGGAAATATCAGCCCTTCAGAAATTATCCCACTCGAAACAATTCGTCTGGGACTAAGAGGAGACACATTCGACCATTTCCTAGGAGAGATCAAATTATAAAAAACCTACTCCAAATGGGCTGATTGGTACTTACTGATCAGCCCTTATTTTTGACCATGGAATTAATAAAAAAGTACCTCCTTACCTTCTTCAAGGGTATGGCAATGGGCGCAGCTGATATCGTCCCAGGAGTTTCTGGCGGTTCGATTGCTTTGATCACAGGCATCTATCAGCAATTGCTCGATAGCATCAACTCATTTACTGGAGTAAATTTAAAGTTGCTTCTTAAGCTCGAGGTAAAAAAATTCTATAGAGCTGTCAATGGCACCTTTCTGCTCAGCCTATTATTGGGAATATTGACAAGTATTTTTTCGCTGTCCCGAGTGATTACTTATTTGATGGATGAGCATCCAATTCCACTTTGGTCTTTCTTCTGTGGTTTGATTCTAATCAGCGCATTCGTGATCCTACGTGAGATTAAGCGTTGGCATTTGGGTGTGATCGTGGCGTTAGTAATAGGAACTGTTGGGGCCTATTTCATCACTGAACTTCCCCCAACAAACACCCCAGAAGCAGCTTGGTTTACTTTTGTCTCTGGCGCAATCGCGATCTGCGCTATGATTTTACCAGGAATTAGCGGTAGTTTTTTATTATTGATTTTGGGAAAATACGAGATGATTTTGAAAGCAGTAGGAGATCGGGATGTTGTCACGCTGGCATTATTCGCTTCGGGCTGTATCGTTGGAATCCTAGCTTTTAGCCGAGTGATTTCTTGGTTTCTCAAAAAATATTACGCCATAACAATCGGCTTGCTTTCAGGATTTATGCTGGGTTCAATGAATAAGCTTTGGCCTTGGAAAGTTGTCACAGCTTTTCGGACTTCATCCAGTGGAGAGGAAAAACCGTTTCTGACTAGCAACTTTTTTCCAGGTCAATACCTTGAGCAGACAGGCTTGGAACCGCAAATGGGAATGGCTATCGCAGGATTCTTGTTTGGGATTTTTTTGGTAATAGGAATTGACCAATTGGCAGCTTATCTAAAGAAATCATGAGAAAGTTCGGCTTGATTGGTTTTCCATTGGGACATTCTTTTTCGAAGAAATACTTCACAGAAAAGTTCGAAAAGGAAGGAATCCTAGATTGTAGCTTCGAATTATATGAAATTCCAGAGGTTTTCCAACTCAAAACCATTCTGGCGGAGAATCCAGATTTGGTAGGTGTCTGTGTGACTATTCCTTACAAAGAACAGGTTCTGACTATGATGGATGAGCTGGATCCAGCTTGTGCTGAAATCGGGGCTGTTAATTGCATTACGGTTCAAAACGGGAAGTTAGTAGGAAATAATACTGATTACATTGGATTCAAAAACTCATTGGGAAATTGGCTAGGAGATCTGAGGCCAAAAGCGCTGGTGCTTGGAACTGGAGGCGCTTCAAAAGCAATAATTCAAGCGCTGAAAGAGCTGGGTATTCCTTTTTTAAGTGTTTCCCGAACGCCAAAACAAGGGCAAATCACTTATGAAGAGTTACATCAGAATCCGAATTACCTCGTAACACACCAGCTAATCATTAACACGACACCTGTCGGGACTTATCCGAAAGCTGAACGGATGCCAGACATTCCTGCTGAGCATTTGACCTCAGCCAATTGGCTCTATGATTTAGTATATAATCCTTCGGAGACACGCTTGATGTCCGCCTGCCTTGAAAAAGGTGGAAAAGCCAAAAATGGTTACGAAATGCTCATCCTTCAAGCTGAAGCTGCTTGGAAAATATGGAACGCCTAAGGAGGAAATCCATAAACAAAATCTTAAAATCCCACATAGACCTTGAAGTACTTTCCTTTCGAAATCGGAAATATCTTTTATTAGGAAATAATTTTCCGCGGGATATCCTTAGGCAATCTGGTCAGAAGTTCATAATTAACCTGTTGGGTAGACTCTGAAAAAGAAGCTACCGTGATTTCTTTTCCACCCTGTTTTCCAATTAGAATCACTTCGTCACCGTTTTTTACATTTTTTACTTTAGTAATATTTACCGCAATCGAATTCATAGTCACTGTGCCGATGACTTGGCAATATTGCCCCTGGATTAATACTTGGCCTTGATTACTTAAGAGACGGCTAAATCCATGACCATAACCAATTGGTATGATAGCCATCTTGATATCTGTCAGAGCCATGTAGCTATTGCCATAGCCTACAAACTCTCCCATTTTCACATCCTTGAGACTCATCACGGTGCTTTTCCAGGTAATCAGTCGTCTAAGTGGGTTTTTATTATTTTTTGGGAGGTCTTGGAGCTTGGCAAAATAGGTTTCTTTGGTTGGCCAAAACCCATATCCTGCTATTCCAATCCGGACCATATCCATAATTGTTTCTGGAAAAATCAGCGTGGCAGCAGAGCAGGCGGTATGAAATTTATTAAAAGTTAAACCATGTCCCAAAAAGAAATCTTTAAACTCATGGTAAGAAGCAATCTGTTTTTTGACTCGAACGAAATTGCTCACACTCTCGGCTCCTGCAAAATGTGTGCAGAGTCCCTCCAGGGTAATAAAGCGAGAATTTTCTACCAGTTTTAAGGCCAATCTTTCTCGGAACTTCCAATCAAAGCCAGTTCGGTGAAAACCTGTTTCCACTTCAATGTGCATCTTTGCAGGAATTTGAATGGCTTTCGAAACAGCAATCGCAGCCTCCAATCGCTCAAAGTCAAATACATAAAAGCTGATTCCTTTTCGGATCAACTCCTCCAATTCTTCCAAATACAACATCCCCAAAATCATGATT
>CAWUWQ010000103.1:0-6519 GCA_963926065.1 uncultured Algoriphagus sp. | reverse complement strand
GCCGGTCACAGGGGTAAAACTTGCTATCGCAAAAAAGGAAAACGCAACAGGGACAGAATGGGCTGTCTACATTATCAATTTGAATCTCATCGAGCTAAAAACAGTCATGATCACCTCGAAAGGCTATGGAGAATTGAATGGCGAACCAAAAAAAACATCGACACTTCGACATATGATTGAAGAGCTTGGTCCACAATCCATTGCTAAAATAGAATCGATTGACCCTGTTGTATTCTCATTAACTAATGAATTTTGGGTAAGCTACTACATTATGGATCAAATATTTGACAAAAGGTTTATCTTTACTTCAGGCAGTTTTGATCCGGGATTCATCAGCTTTATCCCCGAGATTGGGCTCGAAGGAGTACTCCACTCATAAACTTTTCTCTATGGATAATTTTTTAGATCAACTCAGCGATATTCTTTTTTTGGATATTGAGACTGCCTCAGTTACTGAAAGCTATGAGGAGCTACCAGATCGACTAAAAGACGAATGGTTAAAGAAAGAGCGACTCATCAAACCTGATCGGACAGATTTGGCACCGGGAGATTTGTACTTTGACCGAGCAGGAATTCATGCCGAGTTTGGTCAGGTTGTCTGTATTGGCCTTGGGTACTTTCAGAAAAACAAGAAAGAAAAAAAGCTTTTCCTTCGATCCAAATGTATTTCCCATGAACAGGAGCGGGAACTTCTTTTGGAATTCAAGGCTTTACTTGACAAAAAGAAATGGGTTCTTTGTGCACATAATGGAAAGGAATTTGATTTCCCCTACTTATGCCGAAGAATGCTAATTCATGGGATTGGACTTCCCGAACCTTTGCAAATAGCGGGGAAGAAACCTTGGGAAGTTCGGCATTTGGATACCATGGAACTTTGGAAGTTTGGGGATTATAAGCATTACACCCGTCTCGAACTTTTAGCAGCTGTTTTCGGAATAGAATCTTCCAAAGGTGACTTAGACGGAAGCCAAGTAAATGCCACTTATCACCTTGAAAAAGATATAGAAAAAATCAAAATTTATTGTCTAAAAGACGTGGAGGTAACGGCCAGAATCTATTTAGCGATGAATCCTCAAGATCTCGAGCTGGACATAGAGGTGATTCATTTGAAAGATTAATCAAAAGATCATGCAAGCATAACCCGTCCAACCAAGAATCTTTTTACCTTAACTAAACACAATAACCCAAAACATGGGAAGAAAATCAGATAGAAAAAATACAACCAAGAAATTTGGGCCCGACAAGCCTGATGCTGGCAGTTTAGCCAGAAAAATCATTCAATTTTTAGATTCCAACTACGGTTCGGAATTCAATGCGAAACAAATCATCAAAAAGCTCGAAATCAGAGACGCCATCTCAAAAGATGGAGTTGAGCCTATACTTAGTAAATTAGTCGCTTCTGGCTCAGTTTCGAGAAATTCTCGTAATTATTACTCTTCCACTCAAGACCCAGACTACATTATAGGACGAGTGGATTATGTGAATGCAAGATTTGCCTTCATCATCAGAGAGGCAGACCCGGATTCACTAGGCGATATCATGGTGAAAGAAGCGGACATGAAGCAGGCACTGGATGGTGACCGCGTCCGAGTGATGGTCTATCCTGTCAAAGGAAAAACA
This sequence comes from uncultured Algoriphagus sp., assembly GCA_963926065.1. Taxonomy (GTDB): domain Bacteria; phylum Bacteroidota; class Bacteroidia; order Cytophagales; family Cyclobacteriaceae; genus Algoriphagus. The sequence goes on along the minus strand of CAWUWQ010000103.1, from coordinate 4,899 downwards.
GGCCGTACAGAAGGCAAAATTCTTGAAGTTCTGGAGCGAAATCGTGATGAATTTGTAGGTCGAGTAGAAATCTCTCCACGATTTGCCTTCATCGTACCCGATTTCAAAAAAATGCATAAGGACATCTTTGTGCATCGAGGAGATCTCATGGGAGCTGAGCATAATGAGAAAGTAGTCGTAAAGCTTACTGAGTGGCGTGATGGAGATAAAAATCCATCCGGAGTAGTCACTCGAGTGCTAGGAAAAGCGGGACTTCACGAAGTGGAGATTCACTCCATCATGGCAGAGTTTGGGCTTCCATTCGAATATCCAGAAGCGCTGGAAAAAGAGGCAAATGATATTTCTGAAAATATATCTTCGAAAGAGATCAAAGCCCGTAAGGATTTCAGAGACGTGACCACTTTTACGATTGACCCGGCAGATGCCAAAGACTTTGATGATGCCATCTCCTATCGGGAATTGGAAAATGGAAACCTTGAAGTGGGAGTTCACATCGCTGATGTGAGCCATTATGTCAAGCCTAATACGCCATTAGAAAAGGAAGCATATAATCGAGCAACCTCAGTCTATTTGGTAGATCGGACTATTCCAATGCTTCCAGAGCGATTGAGTAATGGACTTTGTTCGCTTAGACCAAATGAGGATAAATTGACTTTTGCCTGTGTATTCGAAATGGATCGTCAGGGAAATGTGAAAAAGCACTGGATTGGTCGTACGATCATTCACTCTGATCGTAGGTTTGCCTATGAAGATGCTCAAGAAAATATTGACAATCAATCGGGAGATTTTTTCCAGGAATTGACATTGTTGAATGAGCTTGCGAAAAAAATAAGAAAACGCAGATTTGATCATGGCGCTGTCAATTTTGAAACGGTTGAAGTAAAATTCAAACTGGATGAAAAAGGAAAGCCTCTCGGACTATTTGTGAAAGAGCGAAAAGACATTCACAAACTCATTGAAGAGTTTATGCTCTTGGCTAATAAACATGTAGCTGAATTTATTTTCAATAAGAATAAAGGAAAAGACACTTTCATATATCGGACGCACGATTCGCCGGATATGGAGCGTCTAGAGACTTTTTCTGGCTTTGCAAAGCGATTTGGCCACCAAATGGAGATAGATAATGAGCAAAAAATCTCCGCTGCGCTAAATAAGCTGATGGAAGAGATTCAAGGTAAGCCCGAACAAAATGTCTTGGAACAATTGGCGATTCGGAGTATGGCAAAAGCCAAATATACCACCGAGCCAAAAGGCCACTTTGGACTTGCCTTTGCACATTATTCTCATTTTACCTCACCAATCAGAAGGTATCCTGATATGATGGTTCATCGCTTACTTGAGCATTATTTGGACAACGGGAAATCCCCTGATGCTGAAAGCTGGGAACAAAAATGCGTCCATTCATCCGAGCGGGAAAAGCGCGCCGCAGATGCTGAGCGAGCATCAATTAAATACAAGCAGGTGGAATTCATGTCCCTTGCTGAGGTCAAAGATTATGATGGAATCGTCAGTGGTCTCACTGAATGGGGAGTCTTTGTAGAAATCACTGAAACCAAGTGCGAAGGTATGATCCGAGTGCAGGACATGGATGATGACTACTATGATTTTGACCAGAAAAATATGCGACTCATTGGTTCGCGGACAAAAAAAATGATCACTTTGGGAGACAAAGTAGTGGTGAGGGTAGTTAATACCGACATCGATCGAAGAACAATAGATTTGGAATTTGCTGATAATGACGAAAAGAAAACACGCAGACGCGCTATTAGATAAATTAGAACAATTAATCCAAGAGCTTCCCGCTCACATCGAGATCGGGAGATCACCCAAAGAACTCTACGAACCCATTACCTACATTCTCAACTTGGGCGGAAAGCGAATCCGTCCCTTGTTGAGTTTATTGGCCTATGGACTTTATCAGAGTAATCCTGAAGCTATCCTCAAACAGGCACTAGCCATCGAAGTCTTTCATAATTTCACCCTGATGCATGATGATATCATGGATGATGCACCCCTTAGACGAGGGAAAGCAACGGTGCATGAGAAATGGAACCCTAACATTGCAATCCTATCAGGTGATGTGATGTTGGTGAAGGCTTACGACTTACTACTCGATACTGATCCAAAGTTATTACGGGAAGTTTTGGAACTCTTCAATCAGACAGCATCCGAAGTTTGCGAGGGCCAGCAATTCGATATGAATTTCGAAAGTTTGGAGACAGTTTCGGTAGAAGATTATTTGGAAATGATCCGACTGAAAACTGCAGTATTACTCGGGCTTGCCTTGAAAATGGGAGCAGTATTGGCAGGAGCTGGAAAGGAAGATGCGCAGAAACTTTATGACTTTGGAGTAAATATTGGAGTTGGGTTTCAATTGAAAGATGATCTTTTGGATGTCTTTGCAGATCAAGCCAAATTTGGAAAACAAGTGGGCGGAGATATCATCGCAAATAAGAAAACGTTTCTTTTGATCAAAGCCTTAGAACTTGCGAAAGGCAAAGAGGCGGAGTCATTAGCTTTTTGGCTTAATCAAAAAGACTTTGATAAAGAGGAAAAAGTAACTGCCGTAAAGAAAATATACAACGCTTTAGGCATCAAAGAATTGACCGAAAAGAAAATGCACGCATACTTTGCCGCAGGATTTGAGCAGTTTGATCAAATTCTTTTTACAGATGAGTCCTATTTCCTAGAACTCAGGCAAATCACCGAGGACCTCATTCACAGGGAAAAATAAACTATGCCAATCACTATTACAGTAGCGCTAATTCTCATTACGGTGGGAATTAGCTTCTATGGTTTCAATAAGCCAGAGTTTCTAAATCGATGGATGTTTATCCCCTATCAAATCAAGCATAAAAGTCAATGGGATAGATTTGTTACCTCGGGCTTTATCCATAAAGATTACATCCATTTGCTGTTCAATATGTTTACCTTTTACTTCTTTGGTGGAGTAGTGGAGCAGGTATTGAGCTACAAGTTTGGAGTAGCAATTGGCGGGGTGATATTCGTGCTCTTCTATATTTTAGGTATTGTGATTTCCGATATTCCTACCTACATGAAGAATCGAGACAATAGTTATTATCGCGCACTTGGAGCCTCAGGGGGAACCTCAGCAACTGTTTTTGCAAGTATTATTATCCTCCCCTTATCTGACATCTGTTTGTTCGGGATTCTGTGTTTGCCTGGATTTATCCTAGGGGGTTTATTTTTGATCTATTCCTATTTCAAGGGTAAAAATCAGGATGATGCAATCAATCACGATGCCCATTTATACGGGGCAATTTTTGGGATTCTCTTTATACTTTTGATCGCTCCCAGTAGTGCGACTACCTTTATCGAGCAGATAAAATCTTATAAGCCATTCTAAAAAAAATCCCTCTCAAATTATTGGACTAGCCCCCAAAAGTTGGACGGTTTAAGAAAGATTTAAATTTAGTGAAAGAGCTCGGTATTGTACTGGGCTCTTTCCGTTTAATTTGGATTTGATTCGATGATGGTTGTAATAATGGATGTACTCTTTTATTTCTTTTTTCAGTTGCTGAGTTGACTGATATTTTTTCAGATAGAACAGTTCGGATTTGAGTGTTCCGAAAAAGTTTTCGATTACAGCGTTGTCCAGACAGTTTCCCTTTCTGGACATGCTGATCAGAAGATTATTATCTTTTAATATTTGCTGATACTGTGGATTTTGATAGTGCCATCCCTGATCGGAATGGAGTATTGTCCCCTTGGTATCCTGCTGGCTTTTTGTTGCAGTTTTAACCATATCAATCACCGGCTTGAGTATTGGCCTGTCGGTTAACTTAAAAGAGATAATTTCCCCATTGAATAAGTCCATAATCGGTGAGAGGTAAAGTTTTTTGTCTTTCACTTTGAACTCGGTGATATCAGTAACCCATTTTTGGTTTGGCCGGATTGCTTTAAAATCCCTGTTGAGATGATTATGTGCTATTTTTCCTTGTTCTCCACGGTAGGAAATATACTTTTTGACACGGATCAAGCTTTTAAGTCCCAAGTCCTTCATGAGCATGAATACGGTTTTATGATTGATGACATAGCCTCTGTTTTTAAGTTCCATATGGATTCTACGGTAGCCGTATCGGCCTTTGTGCAGCTGATAGATCTGGCTAATCTCAGTTTTAACGGTTCTATATTTATCCTGCCTGGAGAGTTCTTTGAGATGATAGTAGAACGTGCTCCTTGCCATCCCATCATGCTTGAGAAGCTTGGCTAACGCATGCTGTTGCCTTAATTCTTGGATGATTTGCGTTTTTCTTCTTTCGCGCTTTCGGATTGAATCAAGGCTTGAAGCTTTTTTAGGTAAGCATTTTCTGCTTTAAGATCTGCTAGCTCTTCTAAGAGCTGTTCTTCTCTGGTCAGTGGTTTTTTTGGCTTTCTAGGCATTATTGGAAGTCTTAGATTAGGTTTTCCTCTGCCTCGACGTTCAACCCTTAAACCTTCCATTCCTAAGGAGTCATATAAGATTACCCATTTCTTAAGCGTGGAATCACTTGGAATATTGAATAGTCGACAGGCTTTTTTGAAAGATAAAGATTTTGCCTTTAATGTTTGAACTGCCCTTAGCTTGAATTCAGCAGAGTAATGGCTATTGCGTGGCAATAAACCATCAATGCCATGAAGTCGATAGAAATTGACCCACCTTTTAATTAGTGAATCTGGGATAGAAAACTTTAATCCCAAGGAACCTGATGATTCCTTTCTTTTAATAATTTGATGAACAACTTTAAGCTTAAAGTCGAAATCATACTTGATTTTTCTACTCATAGAAATGCCCCCAATAAGTGTCTAACTTTTTGGGGGCACATCATATTGAGAGGGATTTGAATTTATTTCTTTTTGTCGAGTTTAGTCTTCATTTCTTCGATATTGAGAATCTTA
>CAWUWQ010000102.1:0-4509 GCA_963926065.1 uncultured Algoriphagus sp. | reverse complement strand
AGCTTTAAATATAAATAAAATTTCTGTTTAGTCTTTTACAACTTTTCCAATAGATGCATAAAGAACTCGTCTCGCGTCTGCTTCTCTTAGTTCAAACTGAACATCAGAAATTGGACCCATTTTGACATCTCTATCTGCTTTAATGGAAATGGTAATCAAACCTCGATCTGCTTCTGGAAGCATATCTCGCTCTTGGTTTACCCACTGACGAATATCAGAAGGATTGAGCAAGGCATCGTTAGCTTGAACTCGGGGTTCGACTCCATAAAGCGCCGTATTCTTAGGTTTTCCGATGAAAATATAAGAAATCAACGTCTTCTTCTGTAGCTTTTGTAGCTGAGTAGCTGCAGGAATCTTTTGCTCTACCAATATATCCTGTTCTCTCAACACGGTAGTTACCATGAAGAAAAAGAGAAGCATAAAAACAATATCTGGCAGTGATGCAGTCGAAATACCTGGCTCTGCCTTGGGCTTTTTCTTAAACTTTGACATATTAATTTCCTCCTAGTTTATCTGGTTCTGCAATTGAAATCGCCATAGGAATTCCTTCTTTACCACGATCTTGAAGACTGACTTCAGCGTCATCTTTACCAGTTAATCCTCGATACTCGTCGGTATCAAGATTTACTCTCTCTGCATAAATATCAAAATACGCTTTCTTTACTAAATCAAATACTTCAAGATAAGTTGCATAGGAAGTTCCTCTGTTTGTCTTGATCGACACAACAGCTTCTCCTGGATCATCAGATGACTCAGGAAGTCTTCTTGCCAAAGCCTTCAAAGATGGAGGCATTGCATTGAATAACTGAACGGCCTCATCATCAGTAGGATTTCCAAAGTTTAAGATGAATTCTTTCACTTTCATATCTAAACCTTCCGTATCTGAATACTCACCTTCTACTAGAAGTTGATCATTAGCATTTATAAGAATAGTAAAGATATTCCGCTCGTTAACTTTAATATCTGGCGGCGGAACATTGGGATCCTGTTTCGGAGGAAGAATATTCAAAATACCTTTATCCGAAGCAATTGTAGTAGTGACAAGAAAGAAGATCAGCAGCAAGAAGGCGATATCTGCCATAGAACCTGCATTGACCTCTTGACTTGGTCTATTTTTCTTTCTAGCGCCCATGTTATTTTATTGCTTTTGTTACCTCAGTCACTAGGATACTGCCGATAGCAACTAGTGATAGAACGTAAGTAGTAATTAGCATTCCCCCTACCACTTGAGATCCTTGAGGAGTCAAGTTGAAAGGTTCAGCTTCAAATTTTGGAAGTACTTCATTGCCTGAAACTGAATACGCAATAAAGAACAACACTACGATCCCTACAATACTAACCGCTGTCAGGAGCAAACTCTTTGGGTCATCCAAAGAGTTGATTAGTGGCAATACAATCGCCGCCACAGCCCCTATTGCTATCAGTAAGTAGCTTCCGTATAATAAGATGTCATAAGTATCCATGATGTAGCTCTTAGATGTTAATTGAATAATTTGAAAATCTGCAAGATGATTTAGCTTATTTGCCAGTCAACTTGTGCTTTACCAAAACGTCAACCAAAGAGATGGAAGCATCTTCCATATCATTCACCAAAGAATCGATTTTAGATACAAGGTAATTGTAAAACAACTGGAGAATAATCGCAACGATCAAACCAGCAACAGTTGTTAGGAGGGCAATTTTAATACCACCTGCTACTAACGAAGGCGAAATATCACCTGCCGCTTCGATCGAGTCGAATGCTCCAATCATACCAATTACAGTACCCATGAATCCCAACATTGGAGCTAGAGAGATAAACAAAGAGATCCATATTAGACCTTTTTCTAATCTACCCATTTCTACAGATCCGTAAGCAATAATAGATTTCTCCACCATTTCAATACCTTCCGAATATCTCATCAATCCTTGAGTGAAAATAGATGCAACTGGACCTTTAGTGTTCTTGGTCACGTCTTTTGCTGCTTCAATGCCACCTGAGGTAAGTGCATCTTCAACTTTAGCCAACAATTTCTTAGTGTTGGTGGTTGAAAGATTCAAAGTGATGATTCTTTCCAAAGCTACTGCAAGACCTAAGATCAAACAGATAAGTACCGGAGTCATATAAAGAGGATCTCCCTCAATAAATTTCTCTTTAACTACTTGGTGGAAACTTAACTCCTCTGCAACGATTTCATCGTCAACAATCATAGGAGATGCAGCAGGTTCCTCTACTACTGGGGTGGATTCTTGAGCTGCTGAATCAGCTGCTTCTTGTGCGTTAGCGAAAGCAGGAGCGAATAAGATGCCTGCAAGCATGAACAAAGCGATTAACTTTCTCATAATGTGAATTTTAAATAGACTTTTGATAAAGGTTAAATGGTTTCTACAGTAAAATCGAGTTTTTAAAGTTATCATTTTTTAATCTCAAAAAACAACTACCTACTTTAGAATTATTTTAAAATTGACCCATTAATAACGTGATTAAACAAGTTTTTACACGAACGGACAAAATTTTAGACTAACTCCAAATAAGGCATTACTGTCAAACTCCTCGGTAAGGTTCTTATTTTTTTGCAGAAAGAAAAATAAAAAGAAGGTGGAATAGAAACCTTTTTTTAAAACGACTAAAAAGTCTAACCAAAAGGCCTATCAATCATTAGGTTTAGAGATTTTCAAGGTCTAAAGATTTCTTATTATAGTTTGAAGAAATACAATTAAAACCTAAGTTTAGTCTAAATTCAGGACTAATTATCATAAGACAAATGGAATTTCGTTCTTTCAATTTTAGCCTCTTAATCCTTTTATTTTCTTCACTTTTAATAATAGGATGTAAAAACTCTGATCAGAATAAGAAAAATAATTCGATCCAAATAAATCTTTCGAAAAGTCGAAATGCAAAACTTTCTGAATTTTTTGAACGAATTGACTATTTATTGCTTGATTATTCTGATCATGATACTTTGAGTTACTTGCCTCTGCAGAAAGGCCATGAGCGATTCAATTCATTTGCCTCTCCCCTAGGATTTCTAAAAAAACCTGATTCTGGACAAATTTATTTTAAGGAAGAAAATTCTTATTCCATTCAGGCTTTTAGTCATGATAGATATTTCCAAAAGACCATACAATTTGACTTTGGGAAATATAATTATCCTGAAGAGCAACGACTTCGGTTCGCAGAAAAGCAATCAGAAGCCGAGGATTTTTTCAAAGAAAATTCAATAGTTAAAAGAATCTCGAATTTCTTCCCTTTCAAAAATGGCTTCTTTATGTCTGTATATGGTGGCCCAAAAAACTCCGCTTGGATCTTCCTAAACACAAACTTCGAGCCTCAAGCAATCATTGATGAGTTTGAAAATGATCTCGACGGAAGTTTAATTCAACTGAGAACCTGGACTCAAACTTCAGATCAAATCGTCTATCAAATTAATTCCAGGAAGTTTTTCAATGATTATGTTGAAACTTTCAATGATCAGGAAGTCGAAATAATCCCCGGAAACATCCACGATTTCTTTTCAAAAAATAAGCAGAAACTTATGGGAGAAAAGCATGTCTTAGTTTTTCTAAAAGTAAAATAAAAAAAGCCAATCTCATTTCTGAAATTGGCTCTCATGCAGAGAGAGAGGGATTCGAACCCTCGATACCCTCACGAGTATACACGCTTTCCAAGCGTGCTCCTTCAGCCACTCGGACACCTCTCTGTGTTTATTTTCGGCTCGATTATGAATCGGAGTGCAAAGAAAATTATTATTACTCCCCTTTCCAAACTTTCCTAGAAAATAGAATAAAAATCTAATTAAGCTGTCATTTCCCCTGCCAGTGGAATCATCAACTTCTGCCTAACATCCTCTAAACTTTTCTCTTGACCTAATAAAAACATCAGCTTTGTAATCGCTGCTTCCGTGGTCATATCCGCCCCACTGATTACTCCTACGTTTAATAGCTCCCTACTCGTCTCATATCTTCCTTGAATGACTCGACCACCATTGCATTGGGATACGTTCAGTAGGATAATCCCCTTTTTAATTGCGCGCTCCAGTGATCCCATAAACCATTTTTCACTTGGGCTATTGCCAGATCCATAGGTTTCGAGCACGACCCCTTTCAATCCGGAAATAGCAAAGCAAGCATCCATAATTTTATCGGTAATCCCTGGAAAAAGCTTTAGAACCATCACATTATTATCAAGCTTACTTCGATTGATTAATTTCTTCTGAGATTCAAGTGGTCTGATCACTGCAGTGTGGTAGTCAATCACGATTCCTGATTCTGCAAGTGGGGGATAGTTTTCAGATTCAAATGCATCAAAATGTACGCTTTGGACTTTTTTAGCTCTATTTCCTCTCAAAAGCATGTGATTGAAAAAAATACAGACTTCGGGTACGATAGGACTTCCATTGATTTTAGCCGTCGCAATTTCTAAAGCAGTCATTAAATTCTCCCGAGCATCAGATCGCATCGCTGAAATAGGGAGTTGCGCTCCTGTGAAAATCACAGGTTTATTCAATCCTTGAAGCATGTAACTAAGCA
>CAWUWQ010000101.1:0-2508 GCA_963926065.1 uncultured Algoriphagus sp. | reverse complement strand
AGTTTCCAGCAACGAAGTCACCCTAAGGCAAATCACTAGAAATACTCCATAAAAAAAGCTGATTAATCAGCTTTTTTTATGGAGTATTTCTAGTCAGTAAATCCTAATTTTTGTTCGTACAACATACTATTCAGCACTGCTTCAAGAATTACCATTAATCTAATAAATAATTGTAAAACATTCAGCTAGAAGTCAGAAACACTCTTTTTATAAAATTCCTAGCATGAAAGAATTGGCTTAAGCAGGTTCTAAGGTCTTTTTAGATTTTCGATAGAGATGAGAACTCAATATATTTCTTCTGGCGAATCGATACGTATTGTCTGAACTCAGGAATTTGGTATAGACATTCTTGGAAACTCCAAAATACTCGTAGGTATTGCCATCTAAGAAAGTGATTTCAAGGACGAGGTTTTTATAGTGAAAGTCCCCTATTCCAGATTCAGTGGCTGTTTTAGTATATTCCACCAAATTGGCAGCAGTGGTTTCCGGTGCGATGCTCACCAAAAAATGATAGCCATCAATGATCTTAGTACTTTTTTCTTCGGCTTCTTTCGCTTTTTCATCTCCTTCGAGAAATTTATCAGGATGCCATTCTTTTACTAGTGTTCTATAGGTAGTTTTCAGTTGCTTAAGGTCAAGTGGCCCTTCCACATTAAAAAGCTTCTTATACTCATTGATTCGCTTCATCGATTCTTTTTTTAAAACTTTCGCAAAGCTACAGATATAAAATTAATCCGATAAAAAGTTTGAGTTCTAAATAAGAATCATTCTTTTTCTACACCAAAACAAATCAAAAACAATATAAAACTTACTAAAATACCATAAAATCAGATTAATATTCTGTATATCTAAGTCTCTGATAGCAATCACATCTTTTTTTGAAATGGATTCATTTCCCCATAAAAAAAGGCTGTTAACCAGCCTTTTCCATAAAATAAGTGATTCTAAATCGCTGGATATTTTTTAGGATCAGTTTCATGCATCATGGCGTAAGCTTGCTCTACCACATCTTCTACGCTTGGCTTGGAAAAATAATCTCCATCAGTTGAGTACGCTGGCCGGTGAGCTTTACCTGAAATGGTTTGTGGCTCAGAATCCAGAAATTTAAAAACATCTTGACCTTCGATCACTTGCTGCATCATGAATGCCGAAGCTCCTCCAGGCACATCTTCATCTGCAAAAATAACCCGATTGGTTTTCTTGATTGATTGGCCTATTACCCCATGCACATCAAAAGGCAACAAGGTCTGTACATCAATCACTTCAATCGAAATCCCAATCTCCTCTAATTCGAAAGCTGCATCTAAAACTATCCGACACATCGAGCCATAAGTAACGATCGTAATATCTTTTCCAGCTCTCAAAATTTCTGGCTTGCCCATTGGAACTGTGAACTTCCCAATATTACTAGGCATTTGTTCCTTTAAGCGGTAGCCATTTAGGCATTCGATGACTAAGGCGGGTTCGTCTGACTTCAACAAAGTAGCATACATTCCAGCTGCCTGAGTCATATCTCGCGGCACACAGATCACAATACCTCTAAGTGAAGAAAGAATCATACCCAACGGCGAACCTGAATGCCAAACACCTTCTAAACGATGACCTCTTGTCCGAACGATCAAAGGTGCTTTTTGTCCACCTTTAGTTCTATACTGTAAGCTAGCCAAGTCATCGGAAAGTAGCTGAATCCCGTAAAGTAAGTAATCCAAGTATTGAATCTCAGCGATTGGTCTAAGTCCTCTTAATGCTGCCCCGATCCCTTGACCGATAATCGTACATTCGCGGATCCCAGTGTCTTGAACTCGAATTTCCCCATACTTGGCCTGCAAGCCTGCAAAAGCCTGATTGACATCTCCAATCTTTCCTACGTCTTCCCCAAAGGCAAAAAATGCCGGATTATTTTCTAAGGTAGTATCGAAGAAAGCTTGCAAAATTTCTCTTCCATCTACTAATGGAGATTTTTCATTGATCAACGGCTTGACCTCTTCCACTGCTAACACATTCCATTCAGATTGACTGTATAGGTGAGAACTGTAGCGATCGAAATTCAGGGAATTTTGGGATTTGTACCAATCTTTCAATTTGGATTTGGCTGTATTCGAATCGAAACGAAGCATCATCAACGATTTCCGAACCGTGGTAATCACGTCTTTGCGAATAGGATTAATGGTCTTGGATAGCTCCTGCGCCATCTGTGCTAAAATCACCTTTCTTGTACTTTGCTGAGCCGCATCTGTTAGGAGCAACACTGCCTCTGCTAATTCTTTTTTGATTTCTCCTGAAAATGCTGCCCAAGCTGCTTCTTTTTCTTTCTTAGCCTGAGCCTTTGCTTCAGACTCGATTTGATCCAACAGGTCTGCTGTGGCAATTTGATTGGAAAGGATGTACTCTCTGAATTTGGTATTACAATCCCAATCTTTTTCCCAGTTCAATCGCTCCTGAGATTTATACCGCTCATGCGAACCCGAGGTCGAATGACCCTGAGGCTGTGTTAATTCTTCCACGTGA
>CAWUWQ010000100.1:0-4367 GCA_963926065.1 uncultured Algoriphagus sp. | reverse complement strand
ATTGATCTTATTGTCTTGGTAGTCTTGATCAGGTGATTCCAAACATCACCTCTCTGCCAAATCTCAACTGGGAGCATTTGACGCTCCATAGTTCCATCTTCGAAGGTAATTTCGATTAAGACCGGCATCGGGATTTCCCCCTTATTGGCTAGAGAAAGTAGGTAATTCCCTGCATAAGGGAAAGCGCCAATGATCCCCAAATCAATGTTTCCGGTTCCGTAAAACCAGCCTTGCCAGAACCAACTTAAATTTTCACCTGACACATTTTCCATGTGATTGAAGAAATCGGCAGGCTGAGGGTGCTTATATGCCCATGTTTTTATGTAGGATTTGAATGCATTATCAAATCGCTCAGCACCAAGAATATATTCCCGCAACATCAATAAACCCATTGCTGGTTTGTTGTAAGCGATCATACCTAGATTCTCTGTATTAGCAACATCTGGATAGGTATTAATTCCTTCCCGGTTTTCATTGATAAAGTAATTCACATAGCGGCGTGTCTCATTTAAGGAAGACGGAAATTCCCCGTTATTAAAAGCGTTGGAGCTGTAATGATTTATAAAAGTATTGAAACCCTCATCCATCCAGGCGTATCTGCGTTCGTTTGAACCGACGATCATGGGAAACCAATTGTGACCAAACTCATGATCCGTCACACCCCAAAGATCTGCTCCTCTAGAATTATATGAGCAAAAATTCAATCCCGGATATTCCATTCCTCCGATATCCGCAGCCACGTTAGTTGCCGTAGCGTAAGGAAATTCAAACCACGTCTCAGAATAATGCTCGATTGAAGCTTTGGTATATTCAGTTGATCTTGTCCAAGCATCCACTCCATCAGACTCTTTTGGATAGGCAGATTGAGCTAAAATTGTTTTGCCAGAAGGTAAGTTGATCTTAGCCGCATCCCAGATAAATGCTCTTGAGGTAGCAAAAGCGACATCTCTGGCATCTTCAATTTGAAAATGCCAAGTAACCATACCCTCTTGCTTTGGTCTGGTCAGGGCCGTATTCTTTATTTCTTCGGGAGAAACCAAATAGACCGTCTCATCACTCTGCATTGCCTTTTCGTACCGAGATTGCAATTCTTTGGAAAGCACGTCTTTTGGATTCATCAGTTTGCCAGATCCAACCACAATATGATCATAAGGCACAGTCACTTTATAATCAAAGTTCCCGTATTCCAAATAGAACTCTCCTGCACCCAAATAAGGCTCTACGTTCCAACCTTCGATATCGTCAAATACTGCCACTTTTGGATACCATTGGGCAAAGGCATAGATCCATCCATCTTCAACTTTCAACCTTCCCATTCGGTCCATACCTTCTTGAGGAACTTTAAAGGAGAAATTCATAGAAATGGTGGCCTTTCCACCTTTAGCCGGAATAGGCTCCGCAAACCAAACTTGCATTCTGGTATCAGAGATCAAGTGTTTAGCTGAAGTAGCACCTTTGGAACCTACTTTTGCAGCAAGCTGCGAAATCTCGAATCCACCATCAGTATCTCCATTGTAGCGATTTCCACGAATTGGCGTAGTTAGAGTGCCTCGGGAATCCGCTTTGAATCGATTTTGCTCCAATTGAAGCCAGACAAATTCCAATGATTCTGGACTATTGTTGGTGTATGAAATAGTGACTTTGCCAGAAAGAACATGATTCACGTCATCAAGGCTCACTTCCAATTGATAGTCTGCTGCATTTTGCCAATAACCCACGCCCGGCTTTCCAGAAGCAGCTCTGAAATAGCTACCCTTTCGATCAATAAATTCGCCGAAATCCTTCTGATTGGTCTCCTTTGCCGTCTGAGCAAAACTGACTTGCATCTCCACGAGCGTCACAAAAGTCAAAAGAAGGGCTCTAATTATTAGTTTTATCATGTTTTTCAATTTTATACAAATTACGGATTGTATTAAAAACAAGCCTCAAAATTTACCTTAATGACCATACTCTTAACTAATTTTTAGAAAAAAGCAATCTTGGAATTTGAATCAATTCGGTTCATTTTTGACCCTTGAAACGAAAAACCAAATGAGAATCCTCCAATTAGTCACAATTGGGCTATTTTTAAGCCATCAACTCCAAGCTCAAACTGACACTACCTCCACTTCGCTAAGCGAAATCATAGTTCAGGAAAATCGGATCCAGATTCCTTTTTCTAAGCAAAACCGGAATATGACCATCGTGGACAAACTTCAATTAGAAACTACTCCGGCTAGAAGTCTTCCCGAAGTTTTGGCTTTCGTGCCTGGACTTGATGTTCGTCAGCGTGGCGTATCAGGCGTTCAGGCTGACATAGGAATCCGAGGTGGCTCCTTCGAGCAAACGCTATTGCTACTAAACGGGATCAAACTCAGTGATCCTCAGACGGGTCACCACTTGATGAATATTCCTGTCCCACTAGTTGAAATCGACCGTATTGAAGTATTAAAAGGTCCGGCTTCCAGAATTTTTGGTCAAAACGCCTACGCCGGAGCAATCAATGTGATTACCCAACTTTCGGATGAGCGATACGCAAAGCTTCAAGGCTATGGAGGTGATTTTGGAATGAAGGGCGTCAATTTTGCAGGTTCACTTCCCGTGGGAAATTACAAGCAAAATTTGGCGCTCTCCTATGATGACTCGGATGGTTATCAGTACAATTCAGACTACAAAGTGTCCAATATCTTTTATGAAGGAGGCTTAGCCATAGATGAGCAGAATAACATCAGAGGAATGGTGTCTTACACTGACCGTACTTTTGGCGCAAATGGATTTTATACGAGCGCATTTCCCGATCAATGGGAAAGCGTCCAAACTTCTTTGGCCTCACTTAGCCATACGCTGAGGTTGGAGTCATTCAAGTTGAATACCAGAGGCTACTGGAGAAGGAATGTCGATGAATTCAGATTACGAAGAAACGAGCCTTCATTTTTCCAAAATAACCATGCCACTGATGTATTTGCACTAGAAGCCAATGGCAGCTTCCAAAGCAAATGGGGAACCACTGGTTTCGGTTTGGAAACACGAAAAGAAAGCATCGAAAGCTCAAACCTTGGCAATCGGGAACGAATGCTTTCGGGATTATTTTTAGAGCAAATGATTTCAATTGCTAAGAAAGTTGATTTACGCGCTGGAATCTATTCCAATTACTATTCAGAATATGGTTGGAAACATTTCCCAGGTGCTGAAGTGGGATTTCAAGCTAGTAAGGCTATTCGTTTTTATTCAGGTTATGGCGTAAGCTATCGGATCCCGACCTATACGGACTTGTATTACGTCGGTCCCACTAATATTGGCAATGCCCAGCTTATTCCCGAACAAGCGCAGAATTTTGAGATCGGAGCCAAGCTGAATAAATCTTCGATTCAGGCTGAGCTTGTTTACTTTTTGAGAAATACGGACAACTTGATCGAATGGGCCAGAACCGATGCTAGCCAACCTTGGCAACCTCAAAATTTCAATGAAGTCCTGTTCAGTGGACTAGAAGCATCATTCAATTACCGAGTGAATCCCTCAAGCAGTTTGATTCAGGTTAAGGAATTGATGATCTCTTACAATTACATCAATGCTGACTTAAAACAAGGGGCTGGGCCCGAACAGGAAACGAGGTATGCATTGACCGCTTTGAAAAATCAGTTGATTGCCGGAATTCTTGTTGGGTTTGGGTCAAAAACTGAATGGAATACCAAAATTCGAAATGTGGAGCGAATGAACCAAGACCCTTATTTTCTGCTGGACATGCGAGTCGATTACAATCGGGTGGGGAAATTAGGGTTCTTCGCAGAAGCATCCAATATCACCAACACAGACTACATCGAAGCGGGAACGGTTCAGATGCCCGGTAGATGGTTTAGAGCCGGATTTATGATAAATCTGAAGTAATTCATCGAAAGAAAAGTAAGTGCTACTAAAAATAAGCGCTCATTATCAAGGGCTTGATTATTAGCTTCAAAAAAAAAGAGGTCAAAATTTGCCTGATTTGAATTTCAAATTACCTTTGCATTCCGTTTCGAAAGGAAAAGGAAATCAAGATGGGAGTTTAGCTCAGTTGGTTCAGAGCATCTGCCTTACAAGCAGAGGGTCGGGGGTTCGAATCCCTCAACTCCCACATCTTCATCGTTAGATTAAGTTCTAACAAATCTTTTCTTGGGAGTTTAGCTCAGTTGGTTCAGAGCATCTGCCTTACAAGCAGAGGGTCGGGGGTTCGAATCCCTCAACTCCCACATTTAATCCCGGATAATTTATTCGGGATTTTTTTTGCTCTATGGCCTGCTACTTTTACATATTGCACTCTACAAAACTGGACAAGTTTTATCTTGGACATACTTGTGAATTGCTTGATGAAAGATTAAGAAAACACATGTCTAATCATAGCGGTTTCACTG
>CAWUWQ010000099.1:0-3669 GCA_963926065.1 uncultured Algoriphagus sp. | reverse complement strand
ATATTATAATCAATCCCTTTCCTTTACTGCAAGAGCAGCAGCGGAACAAACTTATGCCTTCTATGGACCCACTCAAATGGGAATGAATGGGTTTAATTGTGCAGTTGCAATAGGTGCAAATTGCACTTTCAGAAGAAAAGCACTCGAATCAGCTGGTGGTCATGGTATAGGATTAGCTGAGGATCTAGTCACTTCGATCCGGATTCATGCTGCAGGTTGGAAATCGATCTATACCCCTATTGTAGTCAGCCGCGGATTAGTTCCGGAGGATTTTGGCTCATTTTGCAAGCAGCAACTCAAATGGGCAAGAGGAGTCCATGAAGTGCTTTTTTCTGAAGTTCCTAGATTATTTAAGAAACTGAGCTTTTGGCAAAAGCTATCCTACATTACCATTGGCACCTATTATTTAGAAGGACTGATCTCACTCATTTATTTGGCTATCCCTTTTATGTTTTTCTGGTTTGGACTACTTCCAGCTCAGATGTTTTTCATCGAATTCCTTTACTATGGTTTCCCCGTCTTATTCTTCTCTTCTTGGATTTATTTCCACGTACAACGATGGTTAACACACGCCTCTCAAGAACGAGGGTTCCACTGGAGGGGAATGGTGATGAAATTCGCCTGTTGGCCTGTTTATCTTATGGGGTTCATGTGGTCAGTTTTTAATAAAGACATCCCATATATACCAACTGCTAAACAGGCTGTAGGTGGGAAAATGTCAGTTTTTGCCAAACCCTTAGTCCTCCAAATTCTGCTTTATTTAGTCACTTTAATCTGGGTTATATTTAAACGCTATTCGTTAATCGATGAGGTTCAGTTAATCTCAACCAGCGAGATTACCTATGGAATGTTGGCCTTTGGTTTTATCCCATTCGCTTTAGCAAGCTTTAGTCTCTATGCGGTTTGGGAATCTTCCAGATTGACTATTCAGTCACCATGGGAATCAATCACGCTTGAAAAAATAAAATCAAGTAAAACTACTGATCATAAGAAATGAAAAAAGTTATTTACAGGTTCGTCATTGTTATTACCGCTTTGATTGTGGGACTCTTGCTCGTATCTAGCATTACTTTCCTAGGTGATGAGTCATCGGGACCAATAGAAGATCTATTAAACGGAATTAAAAAAACTATCTCAAAAATCGAAGAAGATTATATCATCAAAAAAAGAGTCATTTCCAGATCCTCTGAACTCGAATGGCTTAAACCTTATCGAGAAAATAAGACCGATTTTAATTCAATTGATAAATTACTTTTAGGTGCTTATGATAATAAAGCAGAAAGCTCCTTGCAGCCTATTATCACCTTAGAAGATTCTTTAGACACAATATTCCCGTTAATCCACATCTATACTGCATGGGGGAGTAAGCGGGATCAACGCTTCCCTGCAGATCAATTAGAGGCTATCCACACGCTTGGTTCAATTCCTGTTATCACTTGGGAGCCTTGGCTAAACGATTTTGATGAGCTGGAATATCCGATGATTGAAAATAAAACAGATCGAAATGTCGATGGTCTTAAAGATATAGCAGAAGGGAAATATGACATGTATTTGATAAACTGGGCACAGGAAGCATCAAGCTTTAAAGGAAATATTCTGCTCCGCTTGGGTCATGAAATGAATGATCCTTACCGATATCCTTGGGGACCGCAAAACAATCAAGAAATTGATTTTATCAAGGCTTGGAGACATGTCGTTACTATTTTTCGAACTGAAGGTGCTCAAAACGTAAGTTGGGTCTGGGCACCCCATTTGGCCTATGGCAAATTCGATGACTTTTATCCCGGCGATGAATACGTCGACTGGGTAGCGACAGGGACTTTAAACTATGGCACTGTTGCTCCATGGAGTCAATGGTGGTCTTTTGACGAAATCTTCGCTAAACATTACGAGTCCCTTGCAAAGTATCATAAGCCTATTTTAATAGCTGAATTTGGTTCTTTAGCCGTAGGTGGTAATCAAGCGGAATGGTATCAAAAAGCACTAGCTGATTTCCCTACTCGCTTCCCAGCAGTTAAAGGATTAATTTTCTTCCACAATGGAAATGATGGAACTACTACCTACCAAACACTGAATTGGTATATTAAGGACGATCCAGCAGTGACACAAGCCATCAAATCGCAATATCTGAAATGGCAACCTAAATAAGTTAAAAACTGCAAACTACATTTGGGTGATGGATGATTTTTTTGTCCTTCAAAACTTGATGTAGACTTAGGTCGTTTTTTTTGATTAAATCAGGAACTGTTTATCCTTTGTTGCGATTTTTTGTCTTATTGCTCTAGTAGGGATAGAGGTAAAGACTTCAATTTTGTTGGCGGATTCTAAGAATCAGTTTTGCAAAGAGGGAAAAGGTCTCGATGAATCTATTCGTGAAGCAGGAGAACTCCTATTTTTGCCAATCGTTTTGACCACGGTAACCGCTATTAGGGAGATTAATTCCGATAGCTCAGAATTCATCCTGAACGAAACAAGATTTGCGCTCAAATAGGAAGGGATGGGAAAAACCACCTATTTATAGGGGTATTCTAACCAAAAAACCAGTTGGTCCAAGGCTGATATTCTGCACTAATTCCGGCAATTCATTTGCATGAGCTTGATGGAAACCATACATCAACCCATCAAAAGCCATTAAAAAAGCGCCCTGGAGAATTACTGATTTGCCGAAACCAATTAGACGCTCATTCCCTTTTCGGAATCCCCTTTCTTTCATGTATAGTCCTCCTGCGATGTAAGCTAAATCCAATGCTCCATTGAATAAAAGCACTTTTTCAATTCCACTTTGCGCTTCCATCGTTGCCCAAAAATCAGTCCCTGGGGTTTCGTTCGTAGCTTGCCAATAGCCAAATCCGGCAATGATCAGGTTCACAGAATTCCAATAGAGGTTCATTTGATGAAATGCTTTTATTTCTCCGCTGGTCTGACCAGCCCCTATCCCACCCCAAACCATATTACCAACAGCCCAACTCCCAAGAATCACCATTCCTTTTTGATTGTAATCGATTCGGGTTTGGTTAAAATCCTGTAGCTGTGGAATGTTTTGTGCAAAAACTTCAATTGGAAAGAAAAGGACACAAATTAATGCGAGTGTAAAAAAAAGAGGCTTGTTAGAGGTTTTCATCTTTTGAAAACGTGAAGTCTGATCAATAGTTTAAATCCAATTTAAGCGCAGCGCCCAACTCCTACTAGGTTTAACCAATGATTTGAGGTAATCTAAAATAGTTAATTCTGGAGAAATGAGTGTGGGAAATGATCATTGATTCGTTTTAAAAATCAAAGAGAAAAATACTCTAAAGCGGACTTTTAATCACTTTGTGAACATAGTCGCAAGAAAATAGTTAATAATTTTTAGATTTCTAAAAATCAAGCCGTTAAACCATTAGACAAAACGTCTCAATGACCACAAATAACAAAACATTAACCTTAGTCTTTAACAAATTTTTCTCCGAGCACACACGAGATAAAACCGAAAAAGTTATTCTCTATATCGCACTATTGAGTTTCTTCATCCATTTGGCAGTAATCTACTTGAACAATTTTAACATTATAGAATTATCCTCAGATTCAGATTTACTGAAAAGCCCAATATCTGCAGCTTATACACCTTTTTCATTTATCCTGGTTTATGAAGTTTATCTTCTCATTTATTACCTACCCAAGTCATTTACC
>CAWUWQ010000098.1:0-4663 GCA_963926065.1 uncultured Algoriphagus sp. | reverse complement strand
CCTTGGCCACAGATCCAGTGATCCAGTCCAAATCGGACGTCTTTAATCTCGCTTATTTAAGCCAAGACAATTGGGAGTTTATGTCCAGTGAAACTCCACTTCCCAAAAAACCTTTTCTCAATGCTCTTTATAAAAGGCCGGGTGATTTGGCCTATTACGACAGTGACGAGTTTGATATCCACGCTAGTCCAGTGCTATATTTTAATGGAGGAATCGAAACTGATAATGAACAAAACCCAAATCGACTGACTAGGGGAGTCGTGATTAGAGGCTCGATCGATAAGAAAGTAGGGTTCTACACCTACCTTACATCCTCAGAAGCATTCTTTCCTTCTTGGGTAAAAAATACTGCCGAATACAACGGGGCTGTTCCGGGGGAAGGGTTCTGGAAAGAATATAATTCGGACGGCTACAGTTATTTTTCTGCGCTGGGCCATGTCAATTTTAATCTAACAAAAAATATTCAAGCACAGATTGGTCATGATCGGAATTTCGTCGGAGAAGGCTATCGGTCTTTTCTCCTCTCCGATTTTTCAAACCCCTACATGTTTGTAAAGCTAAATACGAAAGTCTGGAAATTTCAACTGACGAATATTTGGACACAAATGACCGCCGATGTGATGTATGATCGAGGAAGACCTACAGATGGACGATATCCTCAAAAGTGGTTTTCGTTTCATCGATTGGGATTTGATGTGGGAAAAAAGCTGAACCTT
Source organism: uncultured Algoriphagus sp. (assembly GCA_963926065.1). Lineage (GTDB taxonomy): Bacteria > Bacteroidota > Bacteroidia > Cytophagales > Cyclobacteriaceae > Algoriphagus. Next base: position 3,947 of record CAWUWQ010000098.1, on the reverse strand, counting down.
GGCTTTTTCGAATCAGTCATGACTGATCAGGCAAATTTCAATTACTTCAATCCCCTTATCTTTTTTAGATGGGTGGAGCAAAGCCTAGGCACACCCGACAAAGTCATGCTCGGTACAGATTTCAAATGGAATCTATATCCGGGAATGCAGCTCTATGGACAATTTGCCTTGGATGAATTTGTGTTTGGTGAATTTTTTGGAATAGACGGTAAAGGGTCAAAACGAAATAAATATGGCGTGCAGGCAGGCTACAAATATATCAATGCCTTTAAAATCTCTAACCTAGATCTGCAATTGGAATTCAATTCCGCCAGGCCTTATACCTTTCAGGAAAAACAAGACTATCAATCCTACAGCAATTGGAGAACGCCTCTTACCCATCCTCGTGGTGCAAATTTCCGGGAGTTTCTGGGGATCATTCGCTACCAACCTTTGCCTAAACTGAATCTGACTTTATTGGCCATGCATCAATTGAATGGAGCAGATCCTGATGCTACAACCAATTTTGGAGGAGATGTATTAAAGAATAGACTGGTGGGAAGTCCAACGGGGTTATTCGGGAATTTCATAGGACAAGGCATCGAAAATCAGGTAATTCAGACCAATCTAAATGCGAGCTATATGCTCCGACACAATTTCTTTATTGATGCTACGCATACATTTAGAAGGCGGACAGCACAGAATTTGGATAGTCCAGAATCAAGTCAATTGATCCAACTCGGATTACGGTGGAACTTCCTTAGACCTGATTACAATTACTAGTAGCTTCCCGAGCGGACAATTTTCCGTAAATTTGGGCTGATTTTCAGATTACCTCCTATGAATACCTACTTACGAATTCTTTCCTATGCCAGACCATACGGGAAATTCGTGCCTACATATATTACTTACGCATTACTTTCGATCGTTTTCGGCTTGCTGAATTTCACCTTGCTGAAGCCGTTATTCGATGTAATTTTTGAACAGGTCGATCCTGCTAAACTTGCAGAATTTGTGGATAAGCCAACTTTTGAGTTTTCGCTTGGCTACTTCTCCCATCTTTTCAACTACTATTTCCTTCAAATAGCTGAAACTTATGGGAAAATGGGGACTCTTTTTTATGTCTGCGCCATTATCGTCATCTCCGTATTTTTAGCTAATCTATTCACTTATTTGTCTGGCGTCGTTTTGGCGAAAGTGAGAGCTATTGTCATCAAGAGAATGCGAATGGATATTTTTGAGCGGGTAAGTGGACTTCAAATCGCCTATTTCTCCAATGAGCGAAAAGGAGACCTCATGTCAAAAATGACCAATGACGTGCAGGAGGTCGAGAATACCATCGTGCAGTCACTTCGGGTTGTTTTTAGAGAACCTGCTACAATCATTCTTTATTTTGCAGTGCTCTTTTTGATGTCGGTCAAATTGACTCTTTTCACTATTTTAATCATTCCCATATCAGGTGCTATCATAGGTGGGATCACCCGAAGATTAAAAAAGACAGCAGTCCAAAGTCAACAGTCGCTAGGCAGGATAGTCAATATTCTAGACGAAACACTCAGTGGAATGCGGGTTATCAAAGCCTTCAATGCTGAATGGTTTATGAAAAACAAATTTGATCAGGAGACCGATTTTTACTCTGATGTAAATGTCAGTATGGCCCGTAAAAACGAATTAGCCTCACCTATTTCTCAATTTATGGGAGTAACGGTAGTTGCGGGAATTTTAGTCTATGGAGGTGGATTGGTACTGAGTGGAGATTCCGATCTCGGAGCTTCTGACTTTATCACTTATATCATTATTTTCACCCAAGTGCTTAATCCAGCCAAGGAAATCTCCCGGGCGATGAGCAACATCCAGCGGGGAATTGCCTCTGCAGAGCGAGTTTTCAAGGTAATTGATACTCCATCGAAGATCAATTCACCGAAGGAACCAGAAAAACTTACTGGATTTCAAAACTCGATCGAATTTCAAAATGTAAACTTTGCCTACGAGGAGACGAGCATTTTACATGACATCAATTTTACGCTTTCAAAAGGAAAAACCATCGCGTTAGTAGGACCCTCGGGCGGAGGAAAGTCAACTTTAGCCGATTTGGTACCAAGATTCTACGACCCTAGTGGCGGTCATATTCTCTTGGATGGTGTGGACATTCGCAACTTGAACTTAGGAGATCTGCGCAGCTTGATGGGCATTGTCACTCAAGAATCCATCCTTTTCAATGACACAGTATTTAATAACATCGCCTTCGGAATAAATGATGCAAGCCTTGATCAAGTAATCGAAGCGGCTAAAATCGCAAATGCACATGAATTTATTTCCAATCTGGAAAATGGTTATGAGACCTCCATTGGAGAGCGTGGATCCAAACTTTCCGGAGGACAAAAACAGCGACTGAGTATTGCTAGAGCTGTATTAAAGAATCCTCCAATCCTGATTCTTGATGAGGCTACATCGGCGCTTGATTCAGAATCTGAACTTTTGGTTCAAGAAGCACTCACCAAATTGATGGCAAACCGGACCACTTTGGTAATTGCACATCGATTAAGCACCATTCAGCATGCGGATGAGATATTGGTGATTGAGCAGGGCCAAATTGTCCAGAGAGGCACCCATACTGAGTTAAGCCAAATCACCGGATTGTATCAGAAACTTTCTAGTATTCAGTCGGTTTAGTATATTTGAATAATTAAATTTTCCACCTATGAAAAAATTTCATCAGATCCTTCAAATCGTAGTCTTGGCTTATTTTGGAGCATTTCTCATCTTCTTTATCGCCTTTGACACCTTGGGTGGTTTATTTGGAATGGATGAAATCACTTCAGACTCCGTGGTGAAAATCATGCTGACAGGTTTAATTATATTTCTTCTTAGTTGGGCTATTGGCTATTCAGGGGGAAGAAAAATGGCCGCTTCAATAAAAAAAATGGGAAATGAAATGAATGCGCTAAAAGCAAAGATCTATGATTTCGAACATCCTGCTATAGGATCGAAGTCAACTGAGCCCGCAAAAAAAGGGAAAGATCCTGACCCAATAAATCTTCCTCCACGTCAAAATATTACTTAAAAATAAAGATTTAAGTATATCAAAATAGTATATTCAGGAGGCCTAAACGTCTCCTTTTTTTATGGTTGCTAAAACTTTTGGAAGTGCTGTCTCAGGTGTTGACTCGAACATTATTACAATAGAAGTAAATGTTGGACAGGGAACACTTTTTTACATGGTTGGACTACCCGATTCTGCTGTCAAAGAATCTCAACAGCGGGTTGAGTCGGCCTTAAAATATTTCGGATTTCGAATGCCCAGGCAGAAAGTGGTGGTCAACCTGGCTCCTGCTGACATTCGGAAAGAAGGTTCCGCTTACGATTTGCCGATTGCAATGGGGATTCTCCAAGCTTCGGAGCAAGTGGATTTTCCTTCTTTACACGAATACATTATCATGGGCGAGCTCTCTTTAGACGGAAATTTACGACCAGTAAAAGGAGTCTTACCTATAGCCATTGAAGCTCGCAAGAGGGGGTTCAAGGGATTTATTCTCCCGTTGGAAAATGCTAAAGAAGCTTCCATCGTCAATAATTTGGACATCATTGGGGTAGAAACATTACAGCAAGCTGCTGATTTTCTAATGGGTGATCTGGAGATCGTACCTCTGGTGACCGATACGCGCGAGATTTTTTATCATTCATTAGATGACAATGAGTTTGATTTCGCGGATGTTCAAGGTCAAGAAAATATCAAACGTGCCATGGAAATCGCTGCTGCCGGTGGCCATAATGTGATCATGATCGGCCCTCCAGGCGCTGGAAAAACTATGCTTGCAAAGCGACTCCCTTCAATCCTTCCTCCGCTCACTTTAATGGAAGCTTTGGAAACCACTAAGATCCATTCCGTGGCAGGGAAATTAGGAAGGAATGGGAGCTTGATAGCGCAGCGACCTTTCCGAAGCCCCCACCATACCATCTCAGATGTC
>CAWUWQ010000097.1:0-5433 GCA_963926065.1 uncultured Algoriphagus sp. | reverse complement strand
TTAGAAATTTATTTCTGAAAAAACACCACCAAGCCATCTTTCCCAGCCACAGCAATGTCTATTTCCCCATCGCCATTTAGATCCCCAGTAGAAAAATAAAGTCCTGTCCCCTTACCTTCGCCTAATGGGCCAAAGCTGATCATATTTTTGGTGAAGGAGCTGCCATTCCATTGGAAATAATACAAGCCGGCATCCTCTTTTCCTCCGGGGTCTTTACCGTTGTGGGCGCGATATCGCTTTCCGGTAAGGAGCTCCATCTTTCCATCGCCGTCAATATCCAACCATTCCATAGTATGATATTGGGAATTGAAAGGATCTATTTTATGAGTGATAAAGCTGATATCAGTCCCATTTTTCTTTTGCTCCAGCCAAGAAAGGCCGTAATCGTGTCCTTGACCTACGATCAAATCAGCCAAGCCATCGGCATTTACGTCTGTCACAATAATCGGAATACTTGCATCTCCCAATTGAAAAACTGGATGAATAATCCATTTTCCGTTTTCCAGATTTTCCGGTGCCTCTAACCAACCATCAGCAATAATCAAATCTCCTCGGTCATCTCCATTTACATCACCGAAACCCAAGCCATGTCCCTGAGTCTCCCAAACCGGCATCTTCTTAAATTCTCCAGATCCGGTTTTTTGATAATAAGCCAGTGGTTTTCGAGGGGTGTTTGGCACAATCTCCAATGTTCCATCTCCGTCGATATCCCAAGCTTGCATCGTTTCGATATTCCCGGTTTCAGCAATCAGGTGTACTGGCCAATCCGTGGCTTTGCCGGGATTTTCTTTCCAGACAAGTTTGCCTTCAAACCAACCTCCAGTGATGAAATCCATTTGGCCATCGGCATTGACATCCATCGGAATAGTCGCGAAATCCTCGTAGTATTCCCCGAAGCGTTTGACTTGGCCGATCATACTTCTGTCGATGAATTCTGGTCCTTTGTACCAAAAACTTCCTGATACCAGATCCATATTCCCATCATTATCGACGTCTATGATACCGACCGACTCATAGCTTTCGAAAGCTATGAGTCGTTTTTCGAAGGAGATAGTTTGTGCTTTTGCAGAAAAAAGAGCGATGAAAAGGAGGGGCGTTAACAGATATTTCATGAAATCAAGATAGGGGAATTGTTGAATAAATGAATCCTGTCGTAAATCCCCCTGACCGTCTTTTGGAAAGGGGGAGTCACATCGAATGAACTTCAAAAATTGATTTATAAAGTCATGCTCGTCTTTTTTTTAGAAATAACCGATAAGGCTAGAAGAATCTAATTCCCACTTAAAAATGGGGTTAGGGGGATTTTTATCTAAATCTCCCATTCTCTCAATCTTCCAATCTTAAAACCCCAATCACTTCTCCATCGGATGAATCTTCAACAATTCTGAAGCATTCCAGAAGTCTTGCTTATCCTTTATTTCTTCTCTGATTTTTTTGACCAAATCTGGTGATATAGGCGATGCATTATTTCCAAAGGAGTTTCGCACATAAGTTAAGACGGCTGCCACCTCGGTGTCATCCAACATGCCTTCATAAGGAGTCATGGGGACTTGGCCAGGATAGATTTTGCCAGCTACTTCCATTTCACCCATAATTCCTTTTAATACGATCTTGATCATTCGCTCTGGACTGCCTGTGACCCAAGGTGTGCCTCGAAGGGGAGGGAATTGGGACGCTGAAAGTCCGCCTCCATCGGATTGATGGCAAGTGGAGCAGAAGCCCTCACGAGCGTAGATTTCCTTACCAAGAATAAATAACTCCCGATCCGAACCAGTCAATGAGGACTTGATGTCTTCTTCCTTTTTCTGAGTTACCGAAAGTCCATTCAAATGAGCCACGGCTGTTTCCAGCGTGCCTTTGATCCACAAGTCATCCTGTGGTTGCTTTTCAGCTTCTTCCAGAATTGGCAGGCCTTTTTCTCTCGAAAGCCAGCTGGCTGCCACGATTGCTTCGATTCGCACTTGACCATTTGGATCTTTGGCAGCTGCCATCAGTAGTGCCTCCTGATCTTTGACTTGATGACCGGTGTAGCGTATCACTCGAGTGGCAGCAGCACGAACCCGATGATCGGATGATTTTGCAAGTTGATGTATTAGTTCCTGATCCACTTGATTGGCTCCCCAAGTCACCCAAAGTGCTTCCAGTCGATTATGCTCATAATTGGGGTCATCCTGATCCAAGTTTGCTACCCAGTTTTTTACTGCTGCGGTAACGTCAGCTTTTTCTCTTCCACGCAATTCACGACGGGTGCGATAGCGAGTTCTGTATTCGGGTAATTTTAGATTTTCAAGTAATTCCGGGATACTTTCGCCATCAATTTTAGCTGGCGCAATTAAAGGTCTGCTTGGATAAGTGACTCGATAGATCCGACCATGAACATGATCTCTGAGAGGATCCCGGGCATTGTGCTGCATGTGGCCGATCAGTATATTATGCCAATCTAATATATAGAGTGAGCCATCCGGCGCAAATTCCATATCAACTGGACGGAAATTTCGATCTGTAGAATAGACAAGGTCTTGACGGAATTTAGTATGAAAACCAACTTCGTCTTCCACCATTTGATGTTGCTTGGTGCCGAGGAAGCCAATAGTGTTATTGATGATCATATCTCCCTGTACTTCATCAGGGAAGTGGCGGCTATGGATGAATTCCAATCCAGATGTAGGACGGACCATCTGGGCCTTTTCGATCAAGTTCGGACCTTTGTAATTGGCATTTCCGTAGCGAGGCAAAGTAGATCCTGGAAGCATCCAGTTTACATTTGGGCCAGAAGTTTCGGCGTAGAAGTTTTGTCCATAGTCATCAAAAGCAATTCCCCAAGGGTTTGGGATACTCACTTGATTGACTCGCTCGAGCTGATGACGCTGAGGTTGGTACCGGTAAAAACCACCATTAGTTGCACGAACTGGCCCGTAGGAGGTCTCCACATTGGAATGTAAAAATACGCCTTCAGCCATGTAGATTGCGCCGGATTCATCTGTGGTGAAAGCCGAAATCGCATGGTGAGTATCGTGATCGTCAAATCCACTCAATAAAATTTCTTTTCGGTCTGCCTTATCATCTCCGTCATCATCGATCAACAAGATCAAATCATTTCCCTGCGAGACATAGACTCCCTCAGCTGCTAATTCGAATCCTACCGGAATGTGAAGCTCATCTGAGAATGTAGTTTGCTTATCTGCTTTGCCATCATTATCCGTGTCTTCAAGAATGATTAGTTTATCTTTAGGTCGTGGATCACCTGGCTTGTAATGTGGATAGCTTGGCATAGTGGCTACCCAAAGTCTCCCTTTATTGTCAAAGGAAAGCTGGACGGGATTTGCTAGATCAGGGAATTCTGATTCGGAAGCGAATAGCTCAATTTTATAGCCTGGAGCTGTTTTGATTTCCTTCAGCGCTTCCTCACCATATTTGTATTCCAAACTTCCGTTTTGATCTGGGTTGAAATTGGTCTGGACATCCGGAAGTGCTTGGGTTTTCGCATCTGCCACTGCCAAATCTTTGCGTTCACCTTTTGTCGCCATCCAGATTGCGGTATCCCGAATTGCAGTCATTTGGCGGATCTTCTCTAATTCAAAGGGGTAATTATCAGGTCCGAATGGATCATATCTTCTTCCAAATACGTGGACTCCGTTAGGGATTTTATAATCATTTCTCCAAAGCCAATTCTTTTCTATTACTGCTTCTGCAACTAAACTCCTATCCACATTAGCTTGCACTTTACCTCCAAAAAGTTCGTCTGCAAGGAGTTTTGAGAGTTTTTCATATCCTTCTTCATTAAGCTGAGACCCATCAATGGTGAGATCTAAATCCGATTCGGCATACCATTTTAGACTTGGGGTAAAAGCGTTTACGAAAAGCACCTTATTTAGAGCGGCCACCTCAGACATTGCCTCAGTGTAAAGTTCAATTAACTCATTTTGAGCTTTTCCATCAGGCACATCGATTTTAGCTGAAAGGTCTTCCATCGCTATCGGGGAAACCAATGCCAATTGCGGAATGGTATCACCATTGTATTTTTGTCGTTTGCTATGCTTGATCCAGGCATCCAGTTCAGCTTTGAAATTATCTAGACCTGCTTTTCCCTGAAAAGATTTATTGAAGCCAAAGAAACCGATCACCACATCTGCTTTCAATCGAGTGAGCCATTGGTCTGGCTTTTCTAAAAACCCCTCACTTCCTGATGGGGTAGCGTATTCATCCTGAAAATCTTGCGCACCTGGAAAAGCCCAAGGATCCATTGTTCCCGATCTTGGCCGAAAGCCTGGCGTATCTGCGGGGTCGCATAGATTGCGGATGATCAAGTCCTTTTCTGGAAATCTCGTATAAAGCTCAGTTTCAAAATCAGGATAATGCATCATCCTCGAGCCTAAGTTATCACCTACTAGTGCGATGGTGGCATTTGTTTCAAGCTGAAGTTTTTGGTCAGGATTACATGCCAAAAATAATGAGCTAATCAGAATCAAAGTGACCGGTCTGAAGGAACGAAAGAATGAATGCATAGTAGGGTTTTAGATTACTATGCAGTATAGTAATAATGCATGAAAATTTCAAAAAGGCTTTTTCCAACGGCTTTAATTATATATAATTCATTCAGTACTTAAAATATTTATAGTTAAAACAATATACTGTCCTGTTCTATCCTGTTATATATAATTTATATAAGGAGAGTGAATTTCAATAATATAAAAATACTTATTTCTTTAAATGAAGATTTTTAGTCCTGCTATAACCTGTTGTAAATATCTGATTTTGCTGACGCTTTCTGAGGTAATCAACGAGACAAGTGGTCCTACGCCGGAAGCATATGAGTACCTGATTCGGTACGAGTGAGGGCGACCCTTTCTCCGGTAAGTGGTTTGGACAAAAATCAATTCAGACAGGCAGTATTAAAAGAAAGAAGAATTGAACTTGCATTTGAAAACCACCGATGGTTTGACTTGAAGAGAACGTTAAGTCCTTCTGAAATAAAAACTTTACTCAATGCGTACGGCAAAAAAGAGCGAGAAGATCTCAAAGCCAGTCGGGGAGGTATACCTTTCTTCCAAGAAGATTACACCTTTGAGGAATACCAAGTTCTCTTTCCAATTTCTGCAGACAAATTCGCATCAATCCTGCAACTACACAAAACTCCGGTTATTGATTTAATGTAAGCAAACCACAAAGATTTGATTATCCGTTTGTTTTCCTTTTTCAGTTAATAGTTTTAAGTTCGAAACACTAATTGCAGGAAAAGGGATGGATAATCAAATCTTTAAAAGAATAAGAATAATTAGATGCCTTTAAAAATGAAATCAACACCGAATAGTAAGAGAAATTCTTCTCTTTTGGGAAAGGTGCTAGTCAGCTCCCTTTTTGTTTTGATTCCATTTTATTCATCATTTGCCCAAGTTTTTGGACAGACTATCCCTAACTTTTGGCTTTGGCAAT
>CAWUWQ010000096.1:0-3035 GCA_963926065.1 uncultured Algoriphagus sp. | reverse complement strand
TCCTTACGATTTTGCGTCTTTATGCTACAAAGGTGAAAAGAAGAATTCATAAAACCTAATCGATGCTAGAAGTTAATTATTAAGTTAAAACTATCCTGATCCTTTTGATTAATTCAAACTCCAGTTCAAAATGAAATTCGCGTGAATCATCCCCACCTTATTATAGCGTTGATTTGGTTTTAAATCAGATTGTTGCAAAGGCTCTTTATTCATAATGATCGCATGAATAGACAGCTTCTCTAAGGCTTTTGGCTTATACTTTAAACCTAAATTCATCTGTTGGTAAGAGGGGAAATTATACTTGTTGAATTCTACCAAAGCGATATCCGGAAGAAAGTGTAATCCAAAATGAAGGTATGGAGCCAAACCAATTTCCGGGAACCCGTATTCCACATAAGCAGTCCATGCATTTAAGCTAGAAAAACCTTCATTCCTTTCTCTAGGGATAAAGGTATACCAAGCATCCTTGCCCCACTCTCTGGGGCTGAGCCAACGACCATTGCCTCCCAAATGAGTGAAATTCAAATTAGATTTTAAGCGACTTTTAGCGTAGCCAACTCTAAACGAAACTGCATAATTCCTGTCTTCAGGGTTCTTGTATGAAAGTTGAGGGTCGGGTTTCCCTCCTTCTCCCCATCCATGTTGGAACCCAAATTGAGCCACAAAAAGCCAACTAGAATTTTTTGGTAATCGGTGCTCTCCATTAATCCAGAAAGTATTTGAGATATTTTGCACTGAGGTCACTGAAGCTTTAGCTTCAAAATTTTCCCAACTCTTCGAAAGGTTCACGATACTGATCCACTTACTTTGAGTATGCTTAAAATATTGTGAGGGCTTCCCAAACACATCTCTTCCTATTGGAAATACGCCAATAGATTCCCCAACTGAAAGCCATTGACTTGTCCCTCGAACACTCATTTTACCGATTCCCCAAAACTCAAACTTGAATTTTTTTTCTGATTCAACCCAAAAGTTAATTCCTTCAATTGCTGTGGGTGCTAGTCGTCCATCTTGCAAATTCACCCAATCCGAATCAATCCCCATTCTTCCTACAGTAATTCCCCATTGGTTTTTGGAATATGAAACCGATAACGTTTCTATTTTTCCAAAAAACCTATTCTTCGGATTTAGCAGATCAAATAATCCTGATTCGTAGCGATTAGCCTGTCCAGATAATGGGTCTAATTCATTTAAATCCGAACTCCATAAGTTTCCAAAAAACCGATAGCCTAAGTTAATTTTCAAGCGGTTTTGATAACTCAGTTCGCCTCCAAGATTCAAGGAACTCCCTAAAGCAAAATCATTTTTGAAGTCGCTTGGATAACTCGTACTCATCCAGAAGGTTCGGAAATGAGCTTTAGGGACTAACGTGAGAGTTTGCTCTTTTTCTTGAGAAAATGAGTGGATAGTGATAAAGAATGCCAAAAAGGCAATAATAAATCTCATTTTGATTTTCCAGCTTGGATGGCCTGAAAAGGGCCAAATTTATGCTGGTTTTCTGAGAAATCATCAGAATAAGGGCCAAAAGGATGATCCATAGGTTTTTTGGAAATATCCGGCCAATCTTGAGAAAGGTCCTTTTTCGGTCGATCAAGGCTATTAACGTATGCAGCTACATCCCAGGACTCTTCGTCAGAAAGAATAGGGCGCTCGTAAGACGCACCAAAAGGCATATTAGCACGGACATAGCCTGCAAATCGAGAAAGTCTAAAGAGACCTGCTCCAAAATTGTAACTATTTGCTCCCCAGAGAGGTGGATAGGTATAGCCAGAACCATCTGATTTCTGTACCCCTTGACCATCTTCCATATGGCAGGACTGACACTGACCGATATAAATACTTTTCCCTTTGATCGGATCAGCTGCTCTATCTAAAATAGGAGCTTCATAAAGTCCTACTCCTTTCGGTTTTTCGCCTTTCGCGACATCTTTTCCCAGCCATTCCATGTAGGCAACCATCGCTATCATTTCTTTACTGGAGACTGGCAGCCCTTCACCATTTAAACTTCTCTCAAAACAGTCATTAATTCGCTTTGGAATATCTTCCATATTCCCAGATCGACCTCTCATTTTAGGATAAGTAGATGCCACGGCAGAATAATTGTTTCCCAAAGGAGCTGTACCAGCTTGTAAATGACAATTCTGGCAATTCATACCATTTGATATTTTCAACACCTTTCCATTTGGACCTAGATATTCTGAGGTGTTGGCGATTAATTCGCGTCCATATTTAATTGATTCAGCATTTGACTCCTCCTCCACTTTAGACCAATCAGGAGCTTTCCACATCCCTACTGGATCCATTAATGGCTTCACTGTAGGAGCCGGAGATTCAGTTATCAATGCTTGTATTTGAGATTCAGAACTTGGAGCTACACCCTGATAAGCGAGGTATACAGCAAATCCTATCACTCCAACCAAAACTGATGCAAGAGCCAAAAGCCCAACCATAAGAGTGATTAGTTGTAAAAATGGTTTTCCTAGATTATTCATACTTAAAGCTTTTTACAAAAGTGAGAAATGAGCTTGAGTAAAAGTTGTGACTCTTATCACATGTTTTTGAATTTAAAGAAAAGGAGCTTGAAATACAATTTAGGCTTCCGCTTCTGCCAAGAATACCGATTTATTCAAAACTTTTCCTTGAATTTGGAATTTATCCTCCGACTTATAAAGTTCTAATTTCACTTGATCGCCAAGAACACATTCTGCCAAATAGTTGATGAGAAGCTGGCCTGAGTCAATTTGATGATCTTTAAAAAGATCTTCTACCCACCGAATATAGGTTGTGTTATTGACATGATTGTTTAGATCCAAATCAGAAAATCTAACTTTAAACTCCTCCTTAAACAAAAGCTTTCCGGAAACTCGAATTCGATCTGGCTGCCAATCAGGCTTTAATTGGGGATCAAAAAGCGCTGTTGGCAAAACCTGGTCTGGTCGATGAATTTTCTTAGACACTGTGTTCAATAATACCCAAGAGGACATTGCCCTTGCCAGAGGTTTACCTTGAAGATCTGTGATTAAGAATTCGCGAAA
>CAWUWQ010000095.1:0-7348 GCA_963926065.1 uncultured Algoriphagus sp. | reverse complement strand
TTACTGGATAATCAAGGAGCTTCTGCAGAGATTGATGGAGAAGTTACCCAATTGGAAATCCGAATTGCGGATATCGATGTAGGACATAATTTCTTGAAAACCTATGGGATTCCATTGGCTGCGGGAAGGGATTTTGACGCCTTGCTCGCTAGTGATTCGACCGAAGCATTTATCCTCAATGAATCCGCGGTTCGAGAGATTGGCTGGGAAAGTCCTGAAGCAGCAATTGGAAAGCAGTTTTTTTATGGGGGCAAAAAAGGTTTTATCACTGGAGTTATGAAGGATTTCCATTTTGAAAGTCTTCATCAACCAATTGTTCCGATTGTTTTTGAAATTGGACAAAATGGAAATAATCTAATGAGCATCAAGATTGATGCTGCTAAACGAGAAGAGACTTTAGCCTATTTGAAAGAAGAATGGGCTACACTTCGCCCTAATTTTCCTTTTGAGCCAAGGTTTGTAGACCAAGGATTTAACGAACAGTATGCTGCTGAGCAGCGTGTGAAAACTATTTTTACCTTCTTCTCCGGACTTGCCGTCTTGATTTCTATTTTGGGCTTATTGGGCTTGGTCACCTTTGCGACAGCACAGCGAACTAGGGAGATCGGAATTCGAAAAGTAATGGGTGCGGAGACTGGGAATATTCTACTGTTGCTTGGAAAGGATTTTATTAAACTCGTTGGTATCGGTTTTTTGATTGCTATTCCAATTTCTTGGTTTGGAATGAATTCCTGGTTGGAAGATTTTGCCTTTCATATCGGAATCAGTTGGACTGTTTTCCTGATTGCAGGATTAATAGCTGGGTTAATTGCAGGGCTTACGGTGATGTCTCAATCACTCAAGGCGGCTTGGGCTGATCCGGTGAAAAGTATTAAAAGTGAGTAAATGAGTTGACATGTAAGCTATATGATGTGGTTGGTGGGATCCAATAATTTTTTCTCTAGTTTAGGCAACAAAACTGGTCCAGTTATTTAAGCAGTTAGGAACAATTATGTATTCCATGAAATCAGAAATAGCTATTCCATTACTTTAAGGGTAGAACCTTTATATTTAGAGCTATCACATTCTTAGAGGCCACATGCTTTTAGCTATATTATTAGGTTTTATTTTTTCAATATCTTTAGTTGTGAGCGGAAAGATTTTCCGTGGTAGACTGGCGATCCTTGCTGCGCTCATCCCTTTATCCTTGTTCGTATACTTTTCAACATTCATTGGAGAGATTTCTCGCGGTGGGGTTATACGACAATCTTTCGAGTGGGTCCCTTCTTTTGGAGTGAATCTCGGCTTCACTCTTGACGGCTTGTCGCTTCTATTTTCATTGATGATCACTGGTATAGGTTTTCTTGTTTTTGTCTACACCGCAAGCTATCTCAAAGGTCATCAGTATCTGGATAGATTTTATGGATACCTGAGTATGTTCATGGCAGCTATGCTGGGACTTGTACTTTCAGATAATATGATCTCCCTTTTTATTTTCTGGGAGCTTACCAGCATTAGTTCCTTTTTCCTGATTGGCTTTAATAATACCAGTGAATCATCCAGAAAATCGGCCATTACAGCTTTGGCGGTAACCGGCTTGGGAGGCATGTCCCTATTGGCGGGAGCACTGATTCTGGGTTCTGTAGGAGGCACTTATACTATTTCGGAGTTACTCAATTCCAACCAAGTACTCGCCGACAGCCCATATTATATTTTGATTGTCATTTTTATGTTTGGCGCGGCATTTACCAAATCCGCTCAATTTCCATTTCACTTCTGGTTGCCGGGCTCAATGTTGGCTCCGACTCCAGTGTCTACGTATTTGCATTCTGCAACTATGGTAAAAGCTGGGATCTACTTATTGATGAGATTTACACCGATTCTTGGCAATACCGAATTTTGGAATTCTACCCTTCTCATCGTAGGTGCAATCACGATGGTTTACGCTGGCGTTCATACCCTATTCAGAAAGGACCTCAAAGCAATTCTGGCTTATTCTACCATTTCAGCTTTAGGAATATTAGTTTTCTTGATAGGGCAGGGCACTGAAAAGGCGATGCTGGCAGCAGCACTTTTTATTGTGGTTCATGCGCTTTACAAAGCAACTTTGTTCTTGGTCACAGGGATAATTGATCATCAAACTCACACTCGAGACGTCACGGTGCTTCGGGGGCTGAGAAAGGTAATGTTGCCTGTAGCCATTGCAGGATTTCTAGCAGCTCTTTCAAGTGCCGGCATTCCTCCAACCGTGGGATTTCTGGGAAAAGAACTTACCTATGAATCAACGCTTGCTCTTATCGGTATACCCGTACTGTGGATTGCACTTATTTTGATCACCAAAATCGTATTACTATATGCCGGGTTTGTAGCTGGTATCAGCCCCTTTGTTGGAAAAATTCCCGACCAATTTGAAAACACAAAAAAGCCTGGAATACTTTTATGGCTTCCTCCAATTATCCTGGCAGTGATGGGAATTGGCTTTGGGATTTTCCCAGCATTCGTAGAGCCTATTGTCTTCCCAGTGGTCAGTGCTATGGGAGAAAGCCTCGGAAACGAACACTTGAAGCTATGGCATGGATTCAATACCGTGCTGTACCTGAGTATAGCCACCATAGTCGTGGGGACTGTACTGTATTTCACTTTGAAACCTTCACAAAAGCTAGTAGCAAGCGCGGAAAGATTTGAATTTCTTTCCCCTAAATCCCTCACAGCGGGTGCCTGGGCTTATTTTAATAAACTCTCTTCGCTTTGGACACGGGTTTTCCAGAATGGGTATCTACGAAATTACGTTTCTACTATTGTGTTGTTTTTAATTGGTTTAGCTGGATTTTCATTGTACCAAACGGCCAATTTTGAGCTGGACTTTTCAACATTGAATGAAATAACCCTGTACGAAATGGCCGTGGTGGCCATGATGTTCTCATCGATCTTTTTCGTTGTATTTACCAAATCAAGACTCACCGCAGTGGCTTCAATTGGTGTGATGGGATTGTCAATATGTTTGCTTTTTGTGTTTTACAGTGCTCCGGATCTTGCGATGACGCAGTTTTCTATAGATACACTTACGGTAATTCTCTTTGTTCTGGTATTATATCGTTTGCCTCGATATTTAAACCTTTCAGACTACCGAACCAGAATTAAGGATGGAATTATCTCGCTAGCTTTTGGATCTATTATTACGGTATTGATTTTAGAAGTGCTAGCATCGCCGGTAGATAAAACAATAAGTAAATATTATGCAGAGAATGCGTACCTCCTTGCCAAAGGCAAAAATGTAGTGAATGTGATCCTGGTAGATTTCAGAGGAACTGACACTTTTATAGAAATTTCTGTTTTGGCTATTGCCGCGATTGGAGTTTTTGCGCTGTTGAAATTGCATTTGAAAGAAACGGATCAACATTAAATTGGAAATCAATGAGAACCATCATATTAAAAACAGCCTCATCCTACCTTTTACCAGTTTTACTGATGTTTAGTGTATTTATTCTACTCAGAGGGCATTACCTGCCAGGTGGAGGATTTGTTGGGGGGTTGATTGCCTCTATGGCCTATGTACTACACGCATTCGCCAACGGACTCTCGGATACCAAAAATCTTCTCAGATTTCATCCTGGGCTTTTGATGCCCATAGGTCTCGCACTGGCATTTTTAAGCGGTTTGGCACCGATGGTTTTTGGGCTTCCTTTCATGACTGGATTGTGGTATCCTGAGGCAATTCCGGTTTTGGGGACTATAGGCTCCACATTGTTCTTTGATATTGGGGTATATCTTGTCGTGGTAGGTGTGACACTCACTATAATTTTCACGATTGTAGATGAAATGTAAAATATGGAAATAGTTTTAGCTGGCATGATCGGGGTTTTGTATGCGGCAGGTATCTATATGATTCTGCGCAGAAGCATTGTAAAGCTTATCTTAGGTATTATTATCTTAGGCAACGGAGCCAATCTTTTGATCTTCTTGCTGGGGCGGATTTCGAAAGGAAGCCCTCCGATAATTCCCGGAGATCTCAAGGTTTTTGCGGATGCCTATGCGGACCCTATTCCTCAGGCATTAATATTAACCGCAATTGTGATTAGTTTCGGGTTGCAGTCATTTGCCATTATTCTTGTCAAAAGAGTCTATAAGGTGGTGGAAACGGATGATCTCGATGAAATGAATGCAATAGATCAAGATTCATGACAGAACAATTGGTGATATATCCGCTGCTGCTGCAATTAATGTTGAGCATCATTCTAATGTTTTCTTGGAGCAGGATAAGCTGGCAAAGGGTGATTAGTATCATCGGCGGGTTTATAAATATTGCAGTTTCCGTGTGGCTTTTTGCTTTTATATGGAATGAGGGTACACACACAGTGCAAGCCGGCAATTGGGCTGCCCCTTTTGGGATTACCTTTGTGGGCGATATGCTATCGGCTACGCTGGTGCTTCTTACGGCGATTTCGGGACTTGCGGTAGCTGTTTTTTCAGCATCCTCTGTTGTGGCAGCGAGACTAAAATATGGGTACTTTCCTATCTTTCATTTTCTGCTGCTCGGGCTCAACGGCGCATTTTTGACCGGAGATGTATTCAACTTATACGTGTGGTTTGAGATCATTATCATAAGCTCTTTTGTGCTGATCACTCTTGGAGGAGAAAAAGCCCAACTTGAAGGGGCTGTGAAGTATTTTACACTAAATATCCTAGCCTCCATGATTTTTCTGACTGCTATAGCAGTGTTATATGGATTAACAGGTTCGCTCAATATGGCAGATCTTTCCTTAAAAGTGGCCGCTATAGAAAATCGAGGCCTGGTTGAGATTACGGGTATTCTCTTTCTTATTGCCTTTGGGATCAAAGCGGCGGTATTCCCACTATATTTCTGGCTACCAGACTCGTATCACACTCCGCCTTCTGCAGTCTCGGCGATTTTTGCAGGGTTGCTTACCAAAGTAGGCGTCTATGCACTTATCAGATTCTTTACGCTCATTTTTGTGGATAATGCATTTCTGCAAGACACCATTTTGGTGATGGCGATCCTCACCTTGATAAGTGGAGGACTTGGAGCTTTGGTACAAAATAACCTACGGAAAGTATTTTCCTATCTTATCATTTGCCATATAGGCTTTATGATTATTGGCCTTGGACTATTTACAGAGATGGCTATTGCGGGTGCTATATTCTACCTTATTCATGATATTGTGGTGAAGACCAACTTATTCATGGTTAGTGGCTTGGTGTATAGGATTACAGGTACAAGTAGTATTAGATCTTTGGGAGGTTTGTATGCCCAATATCCTTTGCTTAGTCTACTGATTGCCATTCCGTTATTCTCTCTAGTTGGGATTCCTCCCTTGTCAGGGTTTTGGCCTAAGATCTCTTTGGTCACTGCTGCTTTTGAAGGAGAAAACTGGTGGGCAATTGGTGCCATACTCTTTGCCAGCTTAATTACCTTGGTGATTATTGCTAGGGTATGGGCCAATGTAGTTTGGAAAGACAAGTCTGAGTTGCCGGAAAGACTAAATTTCAAATACTATAAAAATTTCACCAAAGAAGGAAAGATGCAACTCGTTGCACCGATTATATTCTTGTCACTGATTTCGCTGTTTATAGGATTTGGGGCAGAATATGTGCAGCAGCTCTCCTCACGGGTTGCAACAGAACTCTTGGATCGGCAACAGTATATAGATGCTGTTTTCAAGTCAAGCCAAACTACTAAGCCATGAAGAACAGGTTTCTATCAAATATACTATTGACCTTTATTTGGGTAGCCTTGACAGGTGATTTTACTTTCTCCAATTTCTTTTTTGGGTTTTTGCTCAGTTTCTTTATTCTAAGAATGGTTATCTCCGGAGCGAGTAGGGCTAAATACTTCAGGATTGCACCCAAGGTTATTGCCTTCATATTTTACTTTTTCAAAGAACTCGTAAAAGCCAATGTGCAGGTAGCCTTTGAAGTGATGACACCAAAATTTCGAATGACTCCAGGAATAGTGGGATTTCCCCTAGAGGCTAGCAGCGACATTGAGATCTCTATTTTGGCGAATCTAATTTCGTTGACGCCCGGCACGCTCAGCCTAGATGTATCTGACGATCGCAAAGTGCTTTACGTGCATTCTATGTATATAAAAGATCGTGAAACCTTTATTGCAGGTTTGAAAAATGGATTTGAAAAACGATTACTGGAAATTTTGCGATGACATTACTGGACTTTATATATTATTTTGTACTTCCGGTATTATCCATATCCATCATCTTGATATTTATCAGGTTTTTGATGGGCCCCAAAATGGTGGATAGAGTTATTGCCCTGGATTTACTTGTCACCACTGGAATTGGCTTTATCAGTGCGTATAGTATCCTATACAATCAGCCCACTTTGCTTGATGTGGCTATGATCTTGGCACTTATTGCTTTTTTAGGTACGGTCGCTTTTACCTATTACATTCAAAAAAAAAATAAGCCATGACAGATCTAATTGTGGGAGTATTAGCCTTTTTTGGAGCTTTATTTGTGTTTTTTGCAGCGGTAGGCATGTTAAGAATGCGCGATACCTACTTGCGGATTTCGGTTACTACGAAAGCAGCGACATTAGGTATAGGGTTATTGCTAGTAGCTTCTGCTTTACACTCTTACGAACTGGCCACTACAGCCAAAGTTTTTGCAATTATCCTGTTTTTGTTTCTTACAGCCCCTGTAAGTGCTCATCTAGTAGGGAGAACTTCCTATTTTTCTGGAGTAAAACTTTGGAAAAACTCCGTAATGGATGATATGAAAGGTAAATACAACCCTGAAACCGAAGTATTAGGTTCTGGTCTGGAAAATGAGTCTGAAAGTTCTGACGCCAAAAAAGATTACGAAGATTAGGCATAACTCCAAATATTCGTCTCTGGACTCTCGTATTTGAGGTAGTTTCCCATTCGAACCTCGATTTGTGGATCAGGGATTCAATGAGCAATGTGCCGCTAAACAACGAGTCAAAACAATTTTCACCTTCTTTTCTGAACTGGTCGTAGTGATCTCGATTTTAGGATTGCTGGGTTTGGTGACTTTTGCAACAGCGCAGCGAACTCGAGAGATAGGGATTCGAAAAGTGATGGGGGCAGAAACTAGCTCAATTTTACTATTGCTTGGCAGAGACTTTTTGAAGCTGGTGTTGATTGGCTTTGTGATTGCGGTACCTATTTCTTGGTTTGGGATGAATTTCTGGTCGGAAGATTTTGCATTTCACATTGGAATTAGCTGGACCGTTTTCCTGATTGCAGGATTAATTGCGGGGTTGATTGCAGGGCTCACGGTGATGTCTCAATCACTTAAAGCGGCTTGGGCTGATCCGGTTAAAAGTATTAAAAGCGAGGAGATAATTCCATTCTTACTTCTTTATTAAAATT
>CAWUWQ010000094.1:0-7534 GCA_963926065.1 uncultured Algoriphagus sp. | reverse complement strand
GCCTTTTGAATTGACTCTGGAAAAGGAAATGATCCTCGATAGCATCAGCGCAAATAATCCAATGCTTGCCATGTACGATGCGGAGCTAATGGCACTTGAATCTCAAAAGCAAATGGCAAAACTCGATGGTCGACCGATGCTAGGGGCTGGGGTGAATTACATGCCCTTCAAACCTCGATTCGATGAAGGGATGTCTATGGTTATGGGTGGGAATAATATGATGATGCCCATGGTGACGATGACCCTACCGATCTATCGAAAGAAAACCAATGCTCGAATCAAAGAAGCTGAACTCCTCCAGGAATCAGTTCGGTTTAATAAAGAAAACACACTTAATCAATTGGAGATCGGTTGGTCAAAAGCAATTCGAGATTTGGAAGATGCCAACCGGAAAGTCACCCTCTATGAGGCACAATTGGAGTTGGCAAAGCAAAACTTAAGCTTACTACTCACCGCTTACGCCACCAATGGCCAAGATTTCGAAGAAGTGCTTCGTGCCCAGCAATTAGTACTGGACTATGAGTTTTCGAAAATCTCAGCCATTACCAAACAACATAATACGATTGCCATGCTGGATTTGCTTTCAGCGGCTTCGCTTAACTCTTATTCTAATTAATCACATGGAAAATCAAACTAGAAAGTTATACCTATTTGGCGGATTGATCCTGTTAATCGGGATCAGCATCGGCTGGCTGATCAGTCCATCCGAACCAAAAGTTGCGGAGGATGGAGTGGAAGCTTTGGCTAATCAACTTTGGACTTGCTCGATGCATCCTCAGATTAAATTGAGTGAGCCCGGTGATTGCCCTATTTGTGGGATGGATCTGATACCAGTAGCTTCTGGAAATAAATCAGGATCAACCAACCCTATGGTTCATGAAATGACTGCTGAGGCCATTGCCATGGCGAATATCCAAACAACCATCGTGGGTGGAATGAACAGTTCAGGAGAATTGCTTCTAACTGGAAAAATTCAGGCTGATGAGCGTCAAAATGCTTCTGTCACGGCAAAATTTCCTGGAAGAATCGAAAAGTTGTTTGTCAGCTTTACTGGGGAGCAGGTCAAAGTGGGACAGCGACTAGCCACCGTCTATTCTCCAGAATTGGTGACGGCACAGAAAGAACTGCTCGAAGCAGCAAAGACGAGGAATGTTTTCCCCGAATTATACCAAGCAGCACTCGAAAAGTTGCGGCTTTGGAAACTTTCAGATACCCAAATTCAAAGCATTGAAAATTCAGGAGCATCAATTACTGCATTTGATATTCTTGCCAGTCATAGCGGAATAGTTACCCAGCGAAATATTTCAGTGGGTGATTATGTAAATACCGGTACTGCCTTATTCAACATAGTAGACTTGGACAAAATCTGGGTGATGCTCGATGCCTATGAATCGGATTTACCCTTGGTCGCCGTGGGCAATCAGATTTCATTTACTGCTGTGGGAATTCCCGGACAAACCTTTCAGGCGAAAGTAACCTACATCGATCCTATTCTGAATCCGGCTACCCGTGCGGCTTCACTTCGTGCGGAAGTCTCGAATCGAAACGGAATGCTCAAACCGGAGATGTTTGTTTCTGCCAAAGTGAAGACAAATTCGAAAGCGCAAAACGCTTCGATCGCCATTCCACGAACTGCCTTGCTGTGGTCGGGCAAGCGCTCCATCGTTTATGTGAAAGTTCCCAATGCTGAATACCCTTCCTTCGAGATGCGGGAAATCACAATCGGTTCAAAAATAGGCGAAATGTACAGCGTAGAGGCTGGTTTGGAGACTGGTGAAGAGATTGTCACCAATGGCGTATTTTCCATTGATGCGGCTTCCCAATTAGCTGGAGGCTACAGTATGATGAACCGTCCGGATAACAAAACAGTAGAAGTTTCTACTGTTTTCCAGTCTCAACTTACCCAGTTGACCGAAGAATATTTCAAGGTAAAAAACAGCTTAGTAAGTGATGATGCAGTGGCTACTCAAAAGGCAGCGGCAGCAGTCCAAAGCGGCCTTTCTAAAGTGGATATGAGTTTGGTCAAAGGTCCGGCACATGATCAATGGATGATGATTCGAAGCGAAATTCAAAAAGCTACTGGGCTGATCGTTAAGGAGTCTGAAATTGCAAATCAACGCCGGCATTTCGCGCCACTTTCCCAAGCATTTTTGGAATTAACCGAGACGTTTGGGCTGACGAAAGATAAGGTTTACAAGGAATATTGCCCGATGGCATTTGATAACAAAGGGGCCTATTGGCTTAGTGAATCGGAAGAAATTCGTAATCCTTACTTCGGGAAATCCATGCTAACCTGCGGGGAGGTTACCACTACTTATCTGAAAGGTCAGCCGGTGATGGATATTGCTGGCACTAAACCTGCAGCTAATTCTGGAGCACATCAGCATTAACAGTGAGCAATAGGCAATAAAAGTAGGCAGTTGGACACTTGCCCGAGAAATTATTCAAGCAAAAGAAAGGAAATTGCTCAAATGGAAGAGATGATTTAAAAGAATACTAAACCAAGACTAAAAAATCATGACAAATCAGGTAGACAAATTGCTAAAAATAATTGCACTCCTGACATCGGTGTTTTTTGTTGTATTGGAAACAAAAGCAAATCAAACTGCTGTTGATACCGCAGTTTATACACTCACGCTCAAGCAGGAGATGATCTCCAAATCGGGAAAGTATGTTCCTTCTATGACGGTAAATAATGGCATTCCCGGTCCTACATTGAACTTTCAAGAAGGTGGATATGCGGTGATCTACGTCAAAAATGAAATGGATGTGGAGACTTCAGTCCATTGGCACGGAATCTTGCTTCCAAATTTCTTTGACGGGGTTCCTTATTTAAATACACCACCTATTCAACCTGGTGAAACTCAGAAATACGAGTTTCCTTTGATTCAATCAGGCACCTATTGGTATCATTCCCATACCATGCTCCAAGAGCAAAGTGGAGTCTATGGATCTATCATCATAGAGCCCAAAGAAAAAACGCTGGACTATGATTCTGATTTGGTGATCCTACTTTCGGACTGGACTGATCAGCGTGCGATGGATGTATTACGAAATCTAAAGCGGGGAAATGAGTGGTATAATATCAAAAAAGGAACAGCTACTCCTTTAAGTATGGTAATTGCGCGAGGAGGATTTGGCGCTCAGATGAATTTTTGGAAGCAGCGAATGGAAGGTGCAGACATTGCCGATATTTATTACAATGCTTTTTTAAATAATGGCCAAGTGGTTACTGAATATCCCGACTTAAAGCCAGGAGAAAAAGTTAGAGTTCGTCTGATCAACGGGGCAGCATCCTCTCAATTTTGGATAACTTTTGGAGGAAAGGATCCTCTTTTGGTTTCTGCTGATGGTTTGGATGTAGAGCCCATTTCCCGCAACAAAACCTTTATCGCCATAGCAGAAACTTACGATTTTATCGTCACCATTCCCCAATCCGGAAAGGTGGAAATCCGAGCTATGGCTCAAGATGGTTCAGGTACTACCTCAGCCTTCTTAGGAAAGGGAATCCCTATACTTGCCCAAGTATTGCCTCGACCTGATAAGATTGGGATGATGATGCAAATGGCTAAAATGGATATGAGAATGGGTGCTCCGGCTATGAAATTGAATCCTTCTAAGGAAAAACCACAGGAAATGATGGGAAACTGGGGGATGAAAATGGATGGCAAGATGAAAGGGATGAAGATGGATCATAAAGACATGGACCATTCAAAAATGGAAATGGAACCAGCTTCCAAATCTGAGATGAAAATGTCCAAGGCAGACAGTAGCATGAATGAGATGGATCATTCCAAAATGAATCATGACTCATCCATGAAAAAGCCCATGCCGAATGATCAACAAATGGAAATGAAAGATTCGATGGGACAAATGCCAGGCATGGACATGTTTGCCGAATACAATTACGATTATTTGAAATCACCCGAAAAAACCAACTTCGATAAAGACCTACCAGTAAATGAAGTGCTGCTAAATCTTACTGGAAATATGTGGCGGTACATCTGGAGTATGAATGGTGTTCCTTTAGCTGAAGCAGATAAGATCAAGATCGAAGGAGGAAAAGTAACCCGAATCACTTTAAATAACCTTACCATGATGCACCATCCGATGCATTTACATGGCCATTTCTTCCGAGTGATCAATGACAAAGGGGAATATTCTCCGCTAAAACATACGGTGAATGTCCCTCCAATGCAGAAAATCACCATCGAATTTGAAGGAACAGAAGAAGGTGATTGGTTTTTCCACTGTCACGTTCTCTATCATATGATGGGCGGAATGGCCCGAGTGTTCTCCTACGACACTCCACGCGATCCAAGATTGAGTGGGTTTCCGCTAAAAAAACTCATCAAAGAGAGTAATGAATATTACAACTGGGGAACTGCAGAGGTCGCTTCGCATATGACGGAGATCAATTTGAGGTCTTCGAATATTCGGAATCAATTTAATCTGAATATGGAATATGGCTACAATCAAAACATGGAAGCCGAAGTTACTTATGAGCGCTATCTCTATGATTATTTTAGAGTTTTTGCCGGGGTGAATTTGGAAAATGAGATTCCTGAAAGCTTGGATGAAATCAGCACTACTGCCGTTGTAGGTATTCGATTTTTGACTCCTTACCTTTTTAATTTGGATGTGAGACTAGACAGTAAGCTTAGGCCAGAATTCCGGATAAATCGTGAGATCATGATTTTCCCCCGCACCTCAATATTCGGGGTATATGAATATCAAATGGATTTTGGCTGGTCTAATACGCTACCTGAAACTGGCGAGAACTCCAACTACAAAGGAGAAAATACCTGGTCTGCAGGAGTCAATTATATCTTTTCCAGAAACTTCTCTGTCATGGGTAGCTATGACAATCGTTTTGGAGCAGGTGGTGGATTGACGGTTCGGTTTTAACTTATAACTGTTTCACGATAAACTAAGCACACTATGGATCATTCTTCAGCTCATTCTAATCACTCTCATCATAAATCAATGAAAGGGAAAAAGGATCATCAGGATCATTCGATGCATCATCAGCATATGATTGCCGATTTCAAAAAACGATTTTGGGTTTCACTGGTAATCACCCTGCCGATTATTGTATTAGCTCCGATGATTCAGGAACTGCTGGGCTATGAATTCACTTTTACAGGCGATCGTTACATCCAATTTGCACTTGCTACCCTGGTTTTCTTTTATGGAGGTTGGCCTTTTCTAACAGGTCTTGCGGATGAAATCAAGAAGAAGGCACCGGGAATGATGACCTTAATCGCTTTAGCTATTTCGGTTGCTTATTTCTATAGCTCGGCAGTGATATTTGGATTAGGGGGAAAGATCTTTTTCTGGGAACTTGTCAGTCTGATCGATATCATGCTGCTGGGTCATTGGATTGAAATGAAGTCAGTCATGGGTGCCTCCAATGCCCTTCAAGAACTGGCTAAAATGATGCCTTCCGAAGCCAGAGTGATCGATAGTGAAGGTAATACCAAGGAAATACCTATCGAAGAATTAAAAGGTGGAGCTATCATTCTGGTCAAGCCGGGTGAAAAAATACCTGCGGACGGGAAAATCATTGACGGTGAAAGTCATGTCAATGAATCCATGCTAACTGGGGAATCCAAGCCTGTGTCCAAATCCAAAGGTCAAGAAGTGATCGGTGGATCCGTCAATGATAGTGGTGCACTGAAGATCGAAGTGAAGCATATTGGGGAGGACAATTACCTCTCCAAAGTAATCGGAATGGTCAAAGGCGCGCAGGACAGCAAATCCAAAACCCAGGATTTAGCCAACAAAGCTGCCGGTTGGCTTTTCTATGTTGCGCTGGGTTCAGGTATCATCACGCTCATCGTCTGGCTTTCGCTCGGCAAAGACTTCGAATATGCACTAGAGCGGATGGTCACGGTCATGATTATTTCATGTCCACATGCTTTGGGACTAGCAGTTCCTTTGGTAGTCGCAATTTCCACTTCCGTCAGTGCAAAACGGGGTTTGCTGATCCGAAACCGAACTGCTTTTGAAAATTCCAGAAAGATTACCACCATTCTATTCGATAAGACTGGTACGCTCACCAAAGGAGATTTTGGCGTGACCCGCTACGAAAGTTTGGATGAAAGTTTATCAAAGGATGACCTGCTACAAGTTGCCGCATCCTTGGAGCGGAATTCTGAACACCCCATTGCGGCGGGAATCCTTCGCAAAGCCAAAGAATTGGAGCTAAAACTTGATGAACCAACCAATTTTCAAAATATCACCGGGAAAGGAATTAAGGCCTCTTTGAATGGGAAGGAAATTTCCATCGTAAGTCCGGGAATGCTGAAGGAAAAAGATCTTGAGCAACCGGAAGATGCCTTTCGGGATGAATCAGAAACGGTAGTTTTTGTCCTCAAGGAAGGTGAAATCCTCGGGTATTTAGCCTTATCGGATGAAATTCGACCAGAGTCCCAAGCTGCGATTGATACCCTGAAGAAACAAGGAATTAAGGTCCTCATGGCTACAGGTGACAATAAACAAGTTGCCAAGGCGGTCAGCAAATCGCTGGGACTGGATGATTATTACGCAGAAGTTTTACCCGAAGACAAGCAGAAAATCATCAAGGATCTACAGGCCAAAGGTGAATTTGTGGCCATGACAGGTGATGGCGTTAACGATGCTCCGGCATTAGCTCAGGCCGATGTGGGAATCGCTGTAGGCTCAGGAACTGACGTAGCCGCAGAGACGGCAGACATTATCTTAGTCAATAGCAATCCACAGGATATCTCGAATCTGATTCTATTTGGCACAGCCACTTATAAAAAGATCATTCAAAACTTATGGTGGGCAGCAGGCTATAATATACTCGCCGTACCACTGGCTGCCGGGGTGCTTGCTGGTGCTGGCATTATTCTCAGTCCCGCCATTGGCGCAGTGCTGATGAGCTTAAGTACTGTGATCGTAGCATTGAATGCGCAGTTATTAAAAAAACAACTCAAATAAATATAAACTCCAACCCAATTCAAATGAAAAAGTACCTCTTATCCCTCAGTATCCTGGCAGTCGTTGCTTGCTCTTCTGAGAAATCAACCGATCAAATAGATCAAAACATGGACGGTATGGAATCCACCAATGAAACAATGGATCACTCCACCCACGCGCCAAAAGCTGAGGCTTCAAAAAGCCCCCGAACTGCAGCTATGGCTATGATCGGTGGTAACCACATCCATATTGATTATTCCTCCCCCAGTGTCAGAGGAAGGCAAGTTCTTGGTGGATTAGTTGCCATGAATGAAGTATGGGTAACTGGTGCACATAAAGCTACCTCAATTCAGATTGACAAGCCTGTGACGATCAACGGAAAACGAATCGAGATTGGAAAATATGGTCTATTTACCATACCTGGAGAAACTGAGTGGACGGTAATCCTGAATCAAGTTTGGGATATGCATTTGGCAGATGATTACGATCAAAGCAAGGATGTGATGCGATTCATGGTCAAACCTGAGAACTTGTCTGAAACAGTAGAAGCGCTTACTTTCGAAGTAACTGAAAAAGATCCCAAAACGAC
>CAWUWQ010000093.1:0-2787 GCA_963926065.1 uncultured Algoriphagus sp. | reverse complement strand
TTGGAGATCAGGTTCATGGATTTCCGATCCTAGTTTATACTAGCGATAGGGTCAGACTGCTGCTTAGTATGTGGCTTGAGCATCGATTCTATAATACTTTCACCTGTGGGAATGTCAAAGAATCTGCCTTTGTATCTAATCTTGATCACAATAGGAGAGGTGCCATCCTTCTTATTTCTAGCTTTTAATGTGAGTGTGATAGTTGCCATAAATTGTTGGTTTTATGGTCTTTAAATCGTGCGGAAATACTCACCTTTTTGTATTCCCTAATTATTAAAAGAAATACAAAAAACGTTGACATTTGAGATGTCTTATTACTCCGGCACTAGTGTGAAAATAAAAAAAGCCCCCTGAATTAAATCTGGAGGCTTTTTCAACGTGGGCCCACTTGGAATCGAACCAAGCACCTACTGATTATGAGTCAGTTGCTCTAACCGAATGAGCTATAGGCCCTAAATTAGTTTAAGAGTCCAATTAGGCTAAACTAATTCCCGAGCTATCGGGATTATCTGGGGAAGTATAGGAACAATCTATATAACCTCTTTTTTTAGCTTGTAAAGGCTCAAAACCTTGGTTTTGGGTCTGCAATGTTACATATTTGAAGGGATATACACAACCCCAATATCTAATGAATAAATCGCTAGACGCGGACTTTTTAATTTTTGACCTCGGTAATGTCATCATCGACATCGATTACAGGGGCTCACTTAACCGAATCAAACAAGAACTTCCGGAGGTAATTCATTCCAAAGTTGACAGCTTTTATCTTACTGATTTTCACAAGGAATATGAAAAAGGAATGATTGATTCTTCCCAGTTTCGGGAGGAAGTTCGTTCTTATTTTGAAGCTGATTGGACCGATCAAAAAGTAGATTTTCTATGGAATAGTCTGCTCGGGAAAATTCCAAAAGAGCGCTTGGAATTAATAAAAAAACTTAGAAAAATTTATCAGGTTGGCGTTCTTAGCAACACCAATCATATCCATATTCTAGGTGTCAATGAGATTTTGAAAACTGATCATGGACTGGAAAACTTTGACCCGATATTTGACTGGGTATTTCTCAGCCACGAGATGGGACTGGCTAAGCCAAGTCTCGAAATCTATGATCGGCTTGTAAAGGAGCTTCATACCACAGCAGACCGAGTAATATTTTTCGACGATTTGTCGGCTAATGTTAAAGGAGCAAGTGAAGCGGGAATTAATGCGATCCACGTGACTGGTCCCGAGGTGATTTTTGATTTTTTCAAGAATGTATAGTAGGAAGGAATACCTAAAGCATGGTCTTTTATTTTTTGTAACACTGATTACTACAACTTTTGCAGGTGGAGAATGGGTCTATGGAAAGTCAATCATGGCTACTGGAGATGATTTTCTCACGTTGGAATACTTTTGGAAATCGATGGCTTATTCTCTCCCTTTTATAGGTATTCTCTTGATTCATGAGCTTGGCCATTTCTTTACTTCTATCTATCATAAAGTGAAATGTACCTTACCTTTTTTTATTCCTGGTTGGCTTGGTTTTATTGGTGCTCCATCAATTGGAACTTTTGGAGCCGTGATTCAGATGAAAGGTCGCGTAAATAGTCGTAAAAAATTCTTTGATATCGGAGTTGCAGGTCCATTAGCAGGTTTTGCTGTTGCTTTGGTAGTGCTTGCTTATGGATTCTTGACTTTACCCGAAGTGAACTATATTTATTCGGTTCATCCTGAATATGCTGACCCGGAATTTCAAGGCTATGGGGAAGACGTTTTGGAGTTTGAGTTAGGTAACAATATATTGTTTAATGCAATGGGAAGCCTTTTAGCCGATCCAAGCCTACTTCCTGCAATGTCTGAGATGATTCATTACCCCTATCTTTTTGCAGGCTACTTAGCCTTGTTTTTCACCGCGCTCAATTTACTTCCTATAGGCCAATTAGATGGTGGGCATGTCATCTTTGGACTCTTTCCCACGAAGCATCGGGAAATTTCTTTGACAGCCTTTACCTTGTTTGTTGGCTATGCCGGCGTTGGAATTATCAGCCCTTATTTCCCTTTGAATGAGTTGATCTTTCGAATTCCCCTTTACTTGGGATTTCTATTTATATGCTATTCCAAATCAGGATTGCAACTCCAAACTCGAATTGCTTTAATTCTTTGTATAGCTGCCTTTCAATATGGGATAGCCTTTATTAAACCTGATTGGGAAGGCTATCAGGGCTGGTTATTTTATAGTTTCTTGCTCGGAAGAGTGATGGGTATTAATCATCCAGAGGTGTCCGGCTACAGCCAATTGGATAAAAAAAGGCAAGCCATAGGTTGGCTCGCCATCATTATTTTTATTCTTTGCTTTTCTCCGCAACCTTTCATTTTCAAATAGAAGGGTTTGGCTTTATATGTTTCGGTAGGCCATGATTCCCCCCAGTGTATTTCGGACCTTAGTAAATCCCTTAGAGTTTAGGAAGTTTTTTGCGTTTCCGCTACGTGCTCCTGATCTGCAGTGAATTATGATTTCAGAGTTTTTGAAATCCTCTAATTCCTCCAATCGATTGGTTAATTCGCCCAATGGGATGTTTTTTGCGCCTAGATTATCCTCTTCGTATTCCCACTCCTCACGAACATCTAAGAATAAGAAGTTGTCCTTATTGTCTAATCTTTTTTTCAAGTCTTGTACTGTGATATCTTCCATATGTTTAGTTTACTAATATTCTGAATGATTCAATTCCGCTTTCTCGGATTACATTGAGTACGTAAATACCGGATCGCTGTCCTCTAAAAGTAACAATTTCTCCGTTGGATGTAAGTTC
>CAWUWQ010000092.1:0-4148 GCA_963926065.1 uncultured Algoriphagus sp. | reverse complement strand
GCTTTTCTTTACTGAAATTATAACCTGAAATCATTTCCTGGAAGGCCTCTTCTTTTTTTTGTTGAAAAAGAAATTTGTCCTTTATGATCTCTTCCCATCGAATCAACTCTTTTTTTCTCCTTTCGGATGACATTCCTGGATGATCTCCTCTTTTAAACCACAAAATAGTTGTTTCAAGGCCACAGTAAGACTTGCATTGAGGATCCCTTAGAAATTGATCCCACATGTAAATATCTGTAAATTGCCCCTTTGGAGTTGTACGCCATCCATATGGTAATTTTTTATAAAAATCCAGACTATGCCCCACACAAGAGAGCATCCATGATGCTGCTTTCCAACTACCTAGATTTTTCTGCCCATAGGTCATTCCTTCTCTTGCTTCCAACATGGCGAAGTTTAACGTGGATGCAAAATCATACTTGGTCAAGTAAAGCTCCAGGGTTTGTAAATGATGTGTAAGCCAAAGATCACGGTCACATAGATATGCTATATACTTTCCTTGAGCTTTTTCGAGCAAGACCTTGTGCCTGTTTTCTTCCCCTCTTCTGGGATGCTTTGGGAAATCAAAAAATTTAATCCTAGAATCTGTCGCCATAAGTTCATGGATGACTTTCTTGGTGAATTCATTTGCCCCATCTCCTATAACTAATATTTCAAAGTCCTGAACAGTCTGATTTAGAACGCTGCCTATTGAATGTGGTAAAATCAGCCCACGGTCAATGGAAGTAGGAATTATGACTGAGAATTTCACTTTAGAGTCATTCATTTTTTTGCAAGTTTTTTTAATTCATCAATAATTCGAATCACTTCCACTCCTTCGGCTAAGTTTGTTAAAGGAGGGGAGCCACCATCCAAATAGTTGATGAAGGAAGCCAGTTCAATTTTAAGGGGAGATTCGGTATTAAAAACTCGTTTCTCAAGTTGGATATCTTTAGGCTTCGACCGATCATCTCCATGAAAAATCTCGATATAGTCAACTTTCTCGTCATTTAAGACTGCCACACCTTTAGTGAAATGCAAACGCACTTCTCGTCTTTTATCAGCATATCTATTCGAAACCTCCAAGACGCAGGGGATTTTCTCACCAAGAAATGCAGTCATCCCACGCTGCTTGCCATCATAAACTTCCACGATAGCAGCTTTTGGTTTAGGAAAATAGCCGAGCATACAAAATGCAATTGTAATGTCATGAGGGATCAAGGTCCAAACCGAATCCACATCTGATCGTGGGCTAGTCCAATTGCATCGATTGGATTTATAAAAGACAAGTTCTCCAAGCTCTCCACTTTTCACCAAATCAGCAAGCATCCGAATACCTGCATGATAAAGCCAATTGTGCATGACATAAATCTGATTCCCCTCAATTTCAAGAAGCGCTTCGGCTTCTTGAAGATTACAGGTCAAAGGTTTTTCCACAAAAATTGGAATCTTATCTTGTATAAGGTCTTTCAGAACTTCGAAATGAGTGATCGCTGGAGACGCGATCACCCATCCTTTAGGATAAAAGTTTTCAGGTCTCTTTTCAAAAGCCTGCGAAGCTCCCATCTCGACAGCCGTGATTCTATTCTCCTCAGAAGGGTCGATTACGACGACAGACTGGTTTAGGCCTATTAAATCACGTAAAATATTTCTTCCCCAAATACCACAGCCTATCAATCCGATTTCCGTTTTCATAGGAATTTTATTATTGATGAATCATCTTTCTGAATAAAACTGATTTATTGTTTTTTATAAACCACCTTCCCAGCAACCACAGTCATCATCACTTTTGTAGTCAAAATTTCCTCCTCGGCCACCTGCATGATATCCTTGTCGTAGATGGTAAAATCAGCCGCCTTGCCTACTTCAATCGAACCTTTGAAATCTTCCTCAAATTCTGCAAAAGCCCCATCTAAGGTATAGGATTTCAAAGCTTCTGCTCTTGTCATTTTCTGATCGGCTTCGTAACCACCTTCCGGCATTCCCTGAAGTGTTTTTCTTGTCACAGATGCATAGAAGGAAGGAAGTGGATCTACAGGTTCTACAGGCGCGTCAGTTCCGTTGGTGACCACAGCTCCGGTTTTCATTAACTTCTGCCAAACATAAGCCCCGTCAATGATCCGCTTCTCGCCCAAGCGATCAATCGCCCAAGGACGATCCGAACTTAAGTGAATGGCCTGCATTGCTGCGATTACGCCCAATTCCCCAAATCTTGGAATATCATCCGGATGAATATGCTGTGCATGCTCGATGCGGAATCGATGATCGGTTGCGCTTGGATTTTTTGTAAGAGCTGCCTCATAGCGATCCAAAATCTCCTGATTGGCACGGTCGCCGATGGCATGCGCACAAACTTGGAAACCTAGGGGCAGGGCTCGCTCAGAAACTTCTGTTACTACCGACATCGGCAAAGTCTCATGACCTCGATGTCCCGGGCGATCCGAATAGTCCTCCAAGAGCCAAGCGCCTCGAGACCCAAGTGCCCCGTCACAATTCAATTTAATCGAGCGAACGGTAAGCATGTGATCCGTCGAATCGATCATTGGGCCTCTTTTATACCACTCCTCTAAAAGTTCTGGCTGTCTTCCAGTCAACATGATGTATTGTCGCACGGTCAGCTTGCCTTCATTTTTGAATTTCTGTACCAAATCAATCACTTCCTGCCCGCTTCCGGCGTCATGAAATGAAGTAATCCCTTTCTCCACCAGTTCTTGCAAAGCTAAAGTCAAAGCTTCTTCGTCTTTCTCGGGGGTAGTCTCTGGGATTAATCTTGCGACTAGGCCTGCCGCTCTTTCGGAGAGTATTCCTGTTGGATTTCCTAATTCATCGAAAATGATTTCTCCGCCTTCGACCTCATCTGGTCTCTCGCCTTTAAGATTGCTGATGCCAGCAAGTTCAAGTGCTTTTCCATTGGCAAAAGCCGCATGGCCACTTGCATGAGAAAGATAGACAGGGTTATCGGGGGATACTTCGTTTAGTTTGTCGTTGGTTTGGAAGCCTTTGACCATTTTCTCAGGCTTTTCGATCCACTTGTCTTGGTGCCAGCCTCGACCGGTGATCCAGTCACCTGGTTTGGCTTTGGCCACTGCTTCGGCTACTTTCTCGACCAATTCATCGTAGGTTTTCACGTACATCAGATCAAGCTCCAGCTTGTTGTATCCAATACCCATCAAGTGTGCATGGGATTCGATCAGGCCTGGAGTCATGGTTTTGCCTTGGAGGTCGATCACTTCGGTTTGGTCTCCAATGTATTCGCTGATTTCAACAGTGGTGCCTACGGCCAAGATTAGTCCGTTTTTTACAGCTACTGCCTCTGAAGTCGGATTGGCTTCATCAACAGTGTAAACAATACCATTGGTGAAAACCAAATCTGCAGGTTCTGCTTTTTTTGAATTACAGGAAACCAACAAGAGCCCCATTAATGCCAGGAAGTAGATATATTTCATAGTAATTTTCTTTGCGGAAAGCTAGGGCATTTGCCGCAATCTCACAAAACCAATCCTGTAATTAGCGGATCCAAATCTTTCTGGATTCGGTAAATCTTCCTTCCACTTCCAGATTTAAAATATAAAGTCCAGGTGTTAAAAATTGGGTTTGGATCTCTACTGTAGCATTGGCAGGAATATCAATATCGGCCAAAAGTAGTTGACCCATTGCATTGACCAATCGGCCTTTTGCGGCTAAGTTGGATATGATTTTGATTGGACCCTCGCTTGGATTGGGATAGACTTTGAGTTGGAATTCATCCGAACCTGAGTTGGAGTCTTCGGAAGATTTCAGGTAGATCATTCCTCCAGCTTTGGTGCCCAAGATCAAGTCAGGAGCTTCGCTGAAGAGTGGATTTACCACCGCAATCCAGTTATTTCTCCCAAGACGCGTCGGGAAATTTTGAATGCCAACTGTCATCAAAACTTCTTCTCGCAAGTCGGAATTCATGAAGTCTTCTACTTTTACCAAAATCCCGCGCTGGTCTATCGTATAGAGATCAGGCTTATCCTTTTGAAGTACTGCTACATTCAAATTACGATTTGTAGGATTATCCGAAAAGCCCAAGAAGTTCCGTTCCTGCAGAGTAGCAGTCAAGGTATTGAAACTCATTTCATATAGATCCAAGCCACCATTTTGCTTTGCTACAAGTAGGTAGTCATTTTGGGCAGATTTGAAAAACT
>CAWUWQ010000091.1:0-11872 GCA_963926065.1 uncultured Algoriphagus sp. | reverse complement strand
TGCCCCATTTGGCCCCAAAAATCCCAAAATCCGCCCAGGAGTAACCGAAAAAGACACTCCATTTAGTGCTTTTTGAGAACAGTAAATTTTTGTGAGTTGGCTTACTTCTAGGGACATTGGTTTTTTTTGGTCAATCAAAAGTAAAGAAAATTGTTTTTCCTTTAGTTGAGACGCAATTAGCAACGGTTTTAGAAAAACAGATTAATCGTAGCTTACAAGCGGTTTAGAAAATCTGTAAGACTTACTTTCCTTGACTCAAGTTATTCAGCAATAAATCAATCTCCGTAATCCCTACATATTCTGCCACCAGTTTCTTTTCTGAATTGTAGCAATAGATAGAAGGGACACTTTTTATTTGATAAAAACTAGCGACTGCCATTTCAGAGTCAAGCAAAAAATGAACGTAGGGTTTGTCTTTAATTCCTAGACTGTTCACAAACCCAATCATATCTTCTATTGGCTGCACCGTCGTGAGAATCATGTTGTAATCTTTAAATTCATTTATTCTTTTCGAAATCGCACCAAGTTCATCTTGACATAGATGACAGGTCGAGCTGAAGTAAATAAAAATCGTTGGTTTATTACCTGCTAACTGATGAATGGAATTTGCCTTTCCATTTATCCCGTTTAGCGTAAAATCAGGAAGCATACTAGGAGCAGTAAGAACTGGCGTTTCTTCCACGGTCTTATTTTGAGAAGAAAGGCTCATGTAAGCGGTGCCACCAAAAAGCACCGAAATAAGAATGATGATATGAATTTTTTTCATGGGAAAGTCACTTAAGATTGATGTTAAAATTAAACACTTAACTGAATGAAACCAATTTTGAAAGAGGTTTAGCGGTCTTATTCTATTCTGGAATTCGATAAGGAACCTCAGAAAAAAAAATCACTAGAGATTTGGGCTTAATAGAGGAAGAAAATCACAAAGTGGTTCTAGCTCTGCCTCTACAAAACAACTACAGTTTTGCCCATAAAAAAGGTCCAAGCCTAAAGACTTGAACCAGTTTATGACTAGAAAGCAAAAGTTCATTCCTAAGGCTATCTAAGCTTTTTTCATGTCATTTGCTTTATGGCCCTTTGCGAAACCATGGCGTTATTCGCAGTTAACAACCAAAAAACTATTTCTTTCCTTTTGGTCTCAGCGGTCTACATTCCACATCTGCCACAAAGTAATTGGGATGAGTCTCCAGCGTCTGAAGCATCGTCATGGCTACATCAATTGGTCGCATCATATTTTCATTGGCCTCGACTCCAGGAATCTCATCGAAGAAATTGGTCTGAATCGAGCCCGGATAAATAGTCGAAACCTTGATCCCAAAATCTCTCAACTCCATATATAAGGAATGTGAAATTCCCCTCACCGCATGCTTTGTACCTACATAGCCAGCAAAAAGATTAACTCCATTTAGCCCAGCGATCGACGCTACATTCAAAATGTGTCCTTCATCGGCAGCTTTCATTCCAGGAATCAGTCGCTTGGTGGTGTAGAAAATCCCATGAACATTAGTGTCAAACATGGCTTTCCAATCTTCTGTAGAGAAAGTTTCTGTCGCCCCTGCTACGCCAAATCCTGCATT
This sequence comes from uncultured Algoriphagus sp., assembly GCA_963926065.1. Classification (GTDB taxonomy): domain Bacteria; phylum Bacteroidota; class Bacteroidia; order Cytophagales; family Cyclobacteriaceae; genus Algoriphagus. The sequence goes on along the minus strand of CAWUWQ010000091.1, from coordinate 10,295 downwards.
ATTCACGAGAATTCGAATATCTGTTCCCAATTTCTTGGTGGTTTCTTGAAAAGCATGCTCCACTGATTCTTCTTTTGCTACGTCACAGGTAAAAAAATGAAAATTAGCATGTTTGAAATCAGGAGCTGTTCTCCCCCAGCCTGCTACTACGGTGCCTTTATCGATTAAAAGTTTGACTAATTCAAGTCCGATGCCTTTGCTGACTCCTGTGACTACTGCTATTTTGTTGGTGAGTTCCATAAAATTGAGTTCTAGTGTTTGCTCTTAGAAAAGGTTTTTAGCATGAAATAGTTCTTTTAGAAGGCGATTTTATGGAAATAAGGAATGTTACCTGTAGGCTAGTAAAAATTTCCGCACCTCGACTTCGTTCGGTCCCGGATGAAATTGATCTTTAGAGGCGAGGACTCACTAATGGCAACTAAGCAGATAATCACACATGTTTTTGAAGCAAATCAATAAAAATGATTGAGGCCTTAATCATTTTTCTAAATTTGGAATAGAACAAAAAACCTCACCCAATGAAAAAATTTATATTTCCCTTATTGCTCATCTCTGGAACTGCATTCGGCCAGTCCACCTTGAGACCGGCAATAGACAAGCAAGCTTCTGCCATCGAATCCAAAGTGATCGATTGGCGTCGTGATATCCACCAAAATCCCGAGCTCGGAAATCAGGAAACCCGAACCGCCAAAAAAATCGCCGAGCACCTCCGCTCTTTAGGCATTGAAGTAACCGAAGGCGTTGCTTTGACTGGTGTAGTCGGTGTGTTAAGAGGAGGAAAGCCTGGCCCCACTGTCGCCTTAAGAGCAGACATGGATGCACTTCCAGTGACTGAACGAGTGGATTTACCTTTTAAATCTACTTTAACCGCAACTTATAACGGACAAGAAACTGGAGTGATGCATGCCTGCGGACATGACACGCACGTAGCTATTTTGATGGGTGTGGCAGAAGTACTTGCCGGAATGAAAGACCAATTGCAAGGGAATGTGAAATTCATTTTCCAACCTGCAGAGGAAGGCGTTTATGATGTGGACATGGCTGGTGCACAGCTTATGGTCAAAGAAGGTGTAATGAAAGATGTAGACGCAATCTTTGGTTTGCACATCGGTTCGCAGATGGAGGTAGGCAAAATTGGATATCGATCCGGTCCAGCTATGGCAGCGGTCGATAATTTGGAAATCACCTTGACAGGAACTCAGGCACATGGAGCATCGCCTTGGTCTGGTGTAGATCCAATAGTGACTTCTTCTCAGATCGTTATGGGACTGCAGACCATTCTCTCGCGAAACGTCAATATTACCGAGAACCCAGCCGTGGTGACCATAGGAGCTATTCATGGTGGAATTCGACACAATATCATTCCAGAAAAAGTAGAAATGATTGGGACGATCCGGACTTTTGGAGCAGCTCAACAAGACCTGGTTCACAAACGAATCAGAGAAGTAGCAATCAATATTGCCGAAAGCGCTGGAGCTAACGCAGATGTGAGAATCAAAAAATTATATCCCTCCACGGTCAACAATCCAGCTCTTACTGCAAAAATGGCCCCAACCATTTTAGCTGCTGCGGGTGAGGGAAATGTCATCGCCAACCCCCCAATCACTGGAGCAGAGGACTTCTCTTTCTATCAAATCGAAAAGCCAGGATTATTTATTTCTCTTGGAGGGATGAAAAAAGGAGGCGATCCTACCAAAACTCCTTCTCACCATACTCCAGACTTCTATATCGACGAAGGTGGATTTGTATTGGGTATGCGTGTGATGAGCTACTTTGTAGTGGATTATATGGGAATGAAGTGATTTAAGATATAAGATGTGGGATGTAAAATTTGCCTACAACTAGAAAAGAAAATGCCCTGATCTCAGAGATTGGGGTATTTTTTTGTCCCTCCGAAAAAATTGACTTCCTCGACAAAATCACTGAAAAGAAAGCCAATCGAAGAAATAAAGTAGATTTATCTATCTTGGAAAATCAATATACTTTTTAGAAATAAGTCATGTATGACAGAATTCTAAATCGAATACGCCAAACACTAAAATCAAAAATTTTGAAAAAGCTCCTTATACCATTTCTCTTTCTTTCGATCACCAGCTTTGGTCAATCTAGCCTCCGCCCTAAAATTGATCAATCAGCAGATAAAATTGAATCCAAAGTTATCGATTGGCGTAGGGATATCCACCAGCATCCGGAACTGGGAAATCAAGAGTTTCGCACCGCAAAAAAAGTAGCTGATCATCTCCGTTCTCTTGGATTGGAAGTCACCGAAGGTGTAGCCGTCACAGGAGTCATTGGCGTACTAAAGGGCGGAAAGCCAGGCCCAATGGTTGCGCTCAGAGCCGACATGGATGCTTTGCCGGTTACAGAACGAGTCGATCTTCCATTTAAATCAACCGTCACCACCACTTACAATGATCAGCAAACTGGAGTCATGCATGCCTGCGGACACGACACGCATGTTTCTATCTTAATGGGAGTCGCTGAGGTATTAGCAGGAATGAAGGATCAACTGCAGGGATCGGTGAAATTCATTTTTCAGCCTGCTGAAGAAGGAGTGGTCGGATTGGAATCCTTTGGAGCAAAGCAAATGGTTCAGCTAGGTGTCATGAAGGACGTAGATGCAATTTTCGGTTTACACGTATGGTCTCAAATTGAAGCTGGAAAAATCGGGTACCGATCTGGCCCATTTATGGCGGCTGTAGATAATTTTAAAATCACTGTTAAAGGGACGCAAGCGCACGGAGCTGCTCCTTGGTCCAGTGTGGACCCTATTGTAACCGCTGCTCAGATCATCACTGGGCTCCAAACTATCCTTTCGAGAAATGTAAATATCACCGCCGCTCCGGCAGTGGTAACAGTAGGTGCGATTCAAGGTGGGATTCGGAATAACATTATCCCTGAGGAGGTAGAGATGATCGGAACCATCCGAACTTTTGGCGATGAGCAGCAGGAGTTGGTACATCGTCGGATTCGTGAGGTAGCGACTCACATTGCAGAAAGTGCTGGTGCTATTGCCGATGTCCAAATAGGAATAGGATATCCCGCCACTATCAATCCCCCAGATTTAACTTCCAAAGTGATGGCCTCCCTAGAAGCGGCTGCAGGAAAAGAAAATATCATTGCAATGGATCCAGTGACAGGAGCAGAAGATTTCAGTTTCTTCCAACGTGAAAAACCAGGATTCTTTTTCTTTTTAGGAGGAATGAAACCGGGCGGAGATCCAGTCACTACGCCTTCACATCACACACCTGATTTTTTTATCGATGAAAGCGGGCTAATTATCGGTGTAAAATCGTTGAGTTACTTAGTAGTAGATTATATGGGAATGAATAAATAAAACTGTCCACAGACCATAGCCGACAGCGGTCTGAGGACTAAACAAATCAAATATCCCCTCTACTAAATCTATTTCAAAATCGAATATTACCTTTGAGCGTTTAATACCAACCTAAAGTCCCTGTGTATAAATCCATTCTCAAGCCGCTCTTTTTTCTCAAAAAACCAGAAGATGCACATCATTTCACATTTGATCTGACCAAGCTGACTTTTAACCTTCCAGTTATCAAATCCTTGGTCAAGTTTTCTTTTAAGCTTGAGGATCCGAGATTGGAGCGTGAAGTATTTGGGCTGAAGTTCAAAAATCCGGTGGGCCTTGCTGCTGGGTTTGACAAAGACGCAAAACTAATCGACGAAATGGCAATGCTGGGTTTTGGATTTATTGAAATCGGAACCCTTACTCCAAAACCACAGGAAGGAAATCCACAGCCGAGACTATTTCGACTTCCCGAAGATGAAAGTTTGATCAACCGAATGGGTTTCAATAACGGAGGCGTATTGGAAGCTGTTAAACGATTGAAAAAGCGAAAATCAGATGTGATTATCGGAGGAAATATTGGTAAAAATAAAGCGACTCCAAACGAGAATGCAGTTGATGATTACCTTTTTTGTCTAGAAGCATTGCATGATTACGTGGATTATTTCGTCGTAAATGTGAGTTCGCCAAACACTCCAAATCTCCGGGATTTACAGGAAAAAGAACCTTTGAAAGCCTTACTCCAAGCTGTTAAAGCTGCGAATGATCTCAAACCTAAACCTAAACCGATCCTTCTAAAAATCGCGCCTGATTTGACTGATGGACAATTAGACGATATCGTTGAGATCGTAATAGAAACGAATATTGATGGGCTCATTGCTACCAACACGACTATAGACCGATCAGGTCTCAGTACCGATAAAAATGAAGTTGAAGCTATGGGTGCAGGTGGTATCAGTGGGAAAGTACTTTCACGCCGAAGTACTGAAGTCATCCGGTATCTTTCTGAAAAATCTGGCAAGGCTTTTCCAATCATCGGAGTGGGTGGAATCTACTCTGCAGACGATGCTATTGAGAAATTAGAAGCTGGAGCCAGCTTGATTCAAGTGTACTCGGGCATGATTTATGAGGGACCTGGATTGATTAAAAAGATTAAGAAAGGATTATTGGCTTATTTTTCGAGATAAATTGTCAATCTATTTCCATTAATCTTCACTAAAAATTGGATTTGAATCGCATACATGACCACCAATTCACCCAAAACTAACACTTTTCGAAAAAAAGGAGAAAACTCCAAAAAACAAGACCCAAAGCCAAAAGGGTCCGGTTTCTCCTATGGAGGACTGAAAAGCAACAAGCTGGTCATGACTTTGGGAATCATCTTGATATCTACCTCTATCTTCTTGCTGGTAGCTTTTATCTCTTATTTGCTCAACGGCCCTACGGATCAAAGTTTAGTGATGAATAATCCGGATGAAGCCGTCCGAGAAACAGCAAAAGAAACGACCAACTGGCTGGGCTACCTGGGTGCCCAAGCCTCTAATTGGCTTATCTACCGTTGGTTTGGTATTGCTGCGTTTTTATTTCCACCCTTTCTATTTTTTCTTGGCTTTCGCTGGACCTTCAAAATCTCTCTGGTGTCCCTCACGAGATATTCCACTTTCGCTTTATTCTTCACATTCTGGTTGGGATTATTGACCGGATACGTGGTGATCTTGATTCAGGGGTATTCCTTTTGGAGCTTCCTTTCAGGAGGTTTTGGTTACGAGTTGGCAAAGCTTTCGGCTGATTTTCTAAGCTGGGGGACTTTCATTCTTCTCGGTGGATCCCTATTGATCTTTGTGATCTTCTATTTTGATATTGATAAGCTGGAATGGTTTAGTGCAAAAAATGTTGACGAAATCGACTCAGAAGCTAATCTCGATACGCCAAGCCCAGTTAAAAATCCATTCTTGGACGAAGATGAACTGGATGAATTAGCAATTGAGGAAGATGGTGGTTCGGATGACGATGGGAGTGAATGGACAATCAAAAGCGCAGAAGAGTCCAAAGAAGTTGCCAAAACTGCAACTGAAAAGGTTAAGACCCCGATTGCTTTTGAGGTACCTCAACTGAATATCCTAGATACAGTCGAGGAAGAAATAACTGTGTCGGACAAAAACTTCTCAGTGACTAAACCTATCGGTGAGAAAACAGCAGAAGAAGTCGAAAACTTGGATGCATATGACTCTACACTTGACCTTCCAAAATACAGGTATCCTACACTAGACCTCTTGAATGAATACGATGTCCAAAAAGTAACTGTCACTAGGCAAGAGCTGGAGGACAATAAGAATAAGATTGTCGAGACACTGGAGAACTTCAAAATCGGAATTCAGGAGATCAAGGCTACCATCGGGCCGACAGTGACACTTTACGAGATCGTTCCTGAACCGGGTGTTAAGATCTCGAAGATCAAGAATCTCGAAGATGACATTGCGCTTAGTCTAGCGGCTTTGGGCATTCGAATTATCGCACCAATTCCTGGCAAAGGAACTATCGGTATAGAGGTGCCAAATAAGAACCGTGAGCTTGTTCCGGCACGGGCAGTCTTGGGCACAGAGAAATTCTTGAAGTCGGATAAAGATCTTCCTATTGCATTAGGAAAAACCATTTCCAATGAAGTTTTTGTAGCCGATCTGGCAAAAATGCCTCACTTGCTGATGGCTGGAGCTACGGGCCAAGGAAAGTCTGTCGGCTTGAATATGATCTTGGCTTCCTTGATCTACAAGAAGCATCCTTCTCAGTTGAAATTTGTCTTGGTTGATCCCAAGAAAGTCGAGTTAACTTTATTTAATAAAATAGAGCGACACTTTTTAGCGAAACTGCCTGGCTCCGCTGAAGCGATCATCACTGATACGAAAAAGGTTATTTATACACTGAATTCGCTCTGTATTGAGATGGATAACCGCTACAATCTCCTGAAAGAGGCTGGAACGAGAAACCTAAAGGAATACAACGCGAAGTTTATTGCCCGTAAACTAAATCCAGAGAAAGGCCATTATTTCATGCCTTATATCGTTTTGGTTATTGACGAATTAGCTGACTTGATGATGACTGCGGGAAAAGAAATTGAAACGCCAATTGCCCGCTTGGCACAGTTGGCAAGAGCGATTGGAATTCACTTGGTCGTAGCAACGCAGCGGCCATCGGTCAATGTAATCACTGGTATTATCAAAGCCAATTTTCCTGCCCGCCTTTCCTTCCGCGTGACTTCTAAAATTGACTCTAGAACCATCTTAGACACTGGTGGAGCGGATCAATTGATCGGAATGGGAGATATGTTACTTTCACATGGCTCCGAGATTACTAGGATTCAATGCGCATTCCTCGATACTCCGGAAGTGGAGGCGATTTGTGATTGGATTGGAGAACAGAAGGGCTATTCAGATGCCTATTTGCTCCCTGAGTTTGAGGGTGAAGAAAGCAATAGCGGTGTCGGCCAGATAGACCTATCAGATCGTGATCCACTTTTTGACGATGCCGCAAGATTGATTGTGATGCACCAGCAAGGCAGTACATCCCTGATACAGCGGAAGCTAAAACTTGGGTATAATAGAGCCGGAAGAATCATTGATCAGCTCGAGGCCGCAGGAATCGTGGGTTCATTTGAAGGATCAAAAGCTAGAGAGGTGCTCGTACAAGACGATGCTAGTTTGGAACGGTTATTGAATAGTTTGTAGAAGCTTACAAAAGTTTCGCTTTACCCATTCAATGAAAAAAATTACCCTTCTTTTTTTTCTGCTCATATCAGCTTCATTCGTCTTCGAAGCTGCTGCGCAGAAAGATCCTAAAGCCAAGATCATCCTGGATGGAATGAGCAAAAAGTTCCAGGGCATGAATGGATTCACAGCAAGCTTCGATTTTACATTTCAGGATCAAACTGGTTCATCTGACAGGCAAACAGGTGACATCGCTGTGAAAGGTGGGCAATATCGACTCAAGCTTCCAGATCAAGAAATCTTCAATGATGGAAAAACAGTCTGGACTTTTATCCAAACGGACTCTTACAAGGAAGTAACGATCAACGACGCTTCGCAAATGGAAGGTGAGCTCACCCCATCCAATATCTATCGGATGTACGAGTCTGGATACAACTACAAACTAAATGGCGAAAAGCAATTTCAAGGCAAGACGGCCCAACTTGTAGAACTCATAGCTATCAAATCCGGAGCTCCTTTTGAAAAAGTTACCCTACGAATCGAAAAAGCAACCAGCAATCTTCTTGGCTGGGAAATGTACGATGGCCAAGGTGGTGTATTCTCCTATGCTTTTACCAATCTTAAAACCAATGTCAATCTTGCTACGAATTATTTCAGCTTTGATATCAAGCAATATCCTGGGATTGAAGTAATTGATTTAAGGTAATTTTTGCGATATTTTTAAGAGCCCACTAGGCTAGTTACACTATTACTTATCTTTCTGGACTTTTTCTGAATCTTCTATCTCTTGAATAATTTAATGATTTGGAATGAAAGATAAACGAGTTCAAATATGGGGCTTCCGTAAAAGCTGAAATTACTCGCTTGCTTTCTCCTTGATCTTATCCACAAACTCATCCACCTTGTCCCTTGTGCTCTTTACACTTGGAAATAAAGGCTCCACCGCTTCGATCAATGTAGGTGCCAAGGGCTTGATATAACCTAGGATTTCAGAATTCTTAAGCCACTTTTTAGGAAGATCCATTTTAAACTCTGTGGTAAACCACAGGAACAAACTGATAAAAAATCCAGCTTTCACCACGCCCAAGACTCCACCAGCAGCACTGTCAATCCCTCCCAACAAAATCAAATCCATCATTTTTTTCAGGATCCAACCCACTATTCGGATCAAAACCAAACTGATAATAAAAATAACCAAGAAGCCCGCCAAAGGATAGCCAAGGTTTATTTCTTTGACATTTTCCCCCAACCAATCTGCCATGGTGTCCATGAAGTAAAAGCCCAAAATAATAGCGATCACAAAACCAACCAGGCCAACTATACTCATGAGAAATCCCTGTTTGAATCCCTCATAAGCACCAAGCCCTAAAATTATCAGTATGACGATGTCGACTATTTCCAAGTTTTAGCTATTCAAAAGCGCTTTCACCATATCCGCAATCATCTTGCCATCCGCCTTTCCTGCAAGTTCTTTGCTGGCTACACCCATCACTTTCCCCATATCTTTTGGACTGCTGGCTCCAGTCTGGGAAATAATCGCCTTTATTGCTGCTGTAACTTCTTCTTCCGTCATTGCCTTTGGCAAAAACTCTTGAATAATCGCTAATTCAGCCATTTCCACTTCCAATAAATCAGCTCTATTCTGCTGCTCATAGATTTCTGCGGAATCTTTTCGTTGCTTAGCTGCTTTCGTCAGGATTTTCATTTCGTCCTCTTCTGAGATCTCCGCTTTAGCCCCACTTTTTGTTTCCTCCAATAAAATCAAGGATTTGATAGCTCTCAAAGCGCTCAATCGAGTCTTGTCCCGCGCGATCATTGCGGATTTAATTTCACTTTCTATGTTCTGCTTTAAAGTCATAAGTCCTAAGTTTGTGTTACACGGTTATTAATTAAGCCAAAAATACCTTTTCAGATCGGATATGACCAAGCTAAGTGTAAATATTAACAAGATCGCCACCCTACGGAATGCCCGTGGAGCCAATAATCCCAATGTGGTTCAAGTGGCCCTGGATGCTGAGCGATTCGGTGCGGAGGGAATTACTGTACATCCCAGACCGGATGAACGACACATTCGCTACCAAGATGTAATGGACTTAGCAAAAGTAGTCACCACCGAATTCAACATTGAAGGTTACCCAGATCAGCGATTTATGAATTTGGTGAAAAAAGTAAAACCAGCACAAGCCACCTTGGTGCCCGATCCACCAACTGCCATTACATCAAATACCGGATGGGATACGATCAAACATCAAAGTATGCTGCGGGACATCGTAGCCGAATTAAAAGAGGCGGGAGTCAGAGTATCAATTTTCATCAATCCAGAAGCGAAATACTTTGAACCAGCAAAGCTTACTGGGACAGATCGGGTGGAACTCTACACCGAACCTTACGCTATTGGTTTTCCCACTGATCCGAATAAGGCGGTAAAAGCTTACATTGAAGTTTCAGAGATCGCAAAAGAGTTAGGTTTAGGAATCAATGCTGGGCACGACTTGGATTTACACAATTTGGCCTTTTTGAAAAAAAGCATTCCCTACTTAGCTGAAGTTTCCATAGGACATGCTTTGGTTTGCGATGCCTTGTACTATGGCTTGGAAAATGCAATTCAGATGTATCGGAGGAAATTGGAGCTTTAGTCAACCGACAACAGACCACGGTCGACTGCCAGTCTTTGGAAGAATTGATCTTGTAATTAGTAATTTTTGACTTATGGCGTTCAAATTTGAAAACTTAAGGGTTTGGGAGTTGGCAATCAATCTTTCTGCTGAGGTCAGTAGGCTGGTTAAGACTTTTCCTACAGAGGAACGGTTTGTGTTAAGCTCACAAATTCAACGTGCAGCAGATTCTGTCGCCTTAAATATTGCAGAAGGTTCAACTGGGCAATCGAATGCTGAATTCAAAAAGTTTCTCGGGTATTCGATCCGATCTGGAATTGAGGTGGTGAGCTGTTTATATTTAGGCAAAAAAAGAAATATCATAAATGAGGATGACTTCTCAAGATTGTATGTGTCTTACGAGGGATTGGTTATAAAAATTCAAGCGCTAAGAAATTCATTTTAAAACTCAATTTCAATTTTACTACTTACAGGCCGTCGTCTGTGGACAGTGAACGGTTGACAAAAGAAACAATGAAACTAAACTTCAAAAAAATAGGCTCCGGCCCACCATTAGTAATTCTTCACGGACTGTTTGGATCGGCTGACAATTGGTACAGCATTTCCAAAGAGCTCGACAAAGAGTTTACCATGTATCTATTGGATCAACGGAATCATGGTGATTCT
>CAWUWQ010000090.1:0-10708 GCA_963926065.1 uncultured Algoriphagus sp. | reverse complement strand
TTAAGCATCAGAAGTGTATTTTGATTTTCTTCCCCACCAACATGGGGAATTAATAATTATAGCGATTCCAGATTTTTTCTAACTAAAAATGCCCCCAAAAAGCGTCTAACTTTTTGGGGGCACATCCTGTGAGTTTCTTTATTTATTTCTTTAAACTAACCCGAATCGAAAGCTCCTCCAGTTGATCATCCGCGATCGTACTTGGCGAATCAATCATCACATCTCGACCTGAATTGTTTTTAGGGAAAGCGATGTAGTCTCGAATAGAATCAGAGCCTCCGAAAATCGCGCAAAGTCGATCAAACCCAAATGCAATTCCGCCATGTGGAGGTGCTCCATATTCGAAAGCCTCCATCAGGAATCCAAATTGCTTTTGAGCCTCTTCAGGAGTAAATCCTAAATGGGAAAACATTAATTGCTGCGTACCTCGATCGTGAATTCTGATTGATCCACCACCGATTTCCACACCATTAATTACCAAATCATAGGCATTGGCTCGCACTGCGCCAGGATCCGTCTCTAGCAAAGGAATATCTTCTTGCTTTGGCGAGGTAAATGGATGGTGCATTGCATGGAATCGCTTGCTTTCTTCATCCCACTCCAACAATGGAAAATCAACTACCCAAAGTGGTTTAAAAATAGTACGGTCTCTCAAACCAAGCTCCTCACCCATTTTAAGGCGAAGTTCAGACAGTTGCTTTCGTACAGTATTGGCATCACCGCTTAATAAAAGCATTAGGTCTCCAGATTGTGCTCCAAATGCATCAGCCCAAGCATTCAGATCTTCTGGAGAATAGAATTTATCAACAGTCGATTTGATGGTTCCATCTTGATTATACTTGGCATACACCATTCCTTTGGCGCCGATCTGAGGTCTTTTAACCCAATCGGTCAATGCGTCTAATTGCTTTCTGGTGTATTCAGCAGCCCCTTTAGCACAAATCCCAACCACCAATTCTGCCTCATCAAAAATTCCAAAACCTTTTCCTTTTACTAAGGAATTAAGCTCTACAAACTTCATATCAAAGCGAAGGTCAGGCTTATCATTACCATAAAACTTCATGGCATCAGCATAAGTCATTCGCTTCACTTCTTCCAATTCTACCTTTTTTACTTCACGAAAAAGATGCTTGGTCAAACCTTCGAATGTGGAAAGTATATCTTCTTGATTCACAAAGGCCATTTCGCAATCAATCTGAGTAAACTCAGGCTGACGATCAGCTCTCAGGTCCTCATCTCTGAAACACTTGACAATCTGAAAATATCGGTCAAAACCAGAAACCATCAGTAACTGCTTGAAAGTCTGGGGAGATTGTGGCAAAGCATAGAATTCACCTGGATTAACTCGACTTGGCACCACAAAATCACGGGCACCTTCGGGCGTAGATTTAATCAAAACAGGGGTTTCGACTTCAATAAAGTCTTGCCCATCCATGAACTTTCTAGTCTCCTGCATCATCCGATGACGGAGTTGTAATTTCTCACGCACCACATTTCTACGAAGGTCTAGGTAGCGGTATTTCATCCTGAGCTCATCTCCACCATCAGTTTCATCTTCGATGATAAAAGGAGGAACCTTAGATGCATTAAGTATTTCAAGATTGGAAACCTTTATTTCTATCGATCCTGTAGGAATTCTATCATTTTTAGCAGAGCGTTCGATTACTTTTCCACTGGCCTGGACAACAAACTCACGACCCAAAGAAGCTGCCTTTTCGATCACTGATTTCTCTGTAGAGTCTTCTTCAAAAATCAATTGAGTCAGACCATAGCGATCACGAAGATCAACCCAGATCAATCCTCCTTTATTTCTTACCCGCTGTACCCAGCCGGCCAGCGTCACTTCTTGATTTACATGGTCTAAGCGTAATTCGCCACAGGTATGCGTTCTCAGCATTTTTTTGTTGTTTTTTGGGAGATCAAAGATATAAAATTGACCTTGAGAACACAGCTTTGATTGTAAGTTTCGTAACGATTCAAGCCATTTTTTTTTAATATTTCATTTTCTCTGGCTCTTTGATGAAAAAAAATAGTCTGAGGATCATACTCTTAGTTTTTGTATAAAAAATGATCGAGAAATAAACCTTCGGTTTTTTTCGTTGGCATTATAGTTGCAAATTGTGGATACTTAAGAATTAAATTACAAAACTTGGATTAAAGCATCTTTTTTCCTTTTTTGAACCTTAATTACAATCACCCCTAATTTTCAGTGCTTTATGAAAAATAAATGGATCGGAATTGCTGCCGTAGTAGCGTTAGTAGGCGCGGCTTCCTCTCTGCCATTTTTTAATTTTCAGATCCAAGATGAAACTGATGCTGAGGCATTCGAATTACCCATCTCCGATTTAGAAAATGAAAAGGTTTTCCTATATGGAATCGACGTTACAGGTCTTAATATTATTGAAGGAACAGTAGCCAAAAACCAAACTCTTGGTTCAATCTTGGCTCCTTTCAACGTTCCTTATCAAATCATCGACGAGATCGCCAAAAAATCCAAATCTATTTTTGATGTACGTGGAATCGCCTTCAATAAGAAGTTCACCATCATATCTCCTTCAGATTCTACCCAAGCTCAATTTTTCATCTACGAGCCAAACCCAGCAGAATATATAGTCTTCAATCTGGATTCAATAGATATTTACAAAGCCGAAAAGCCAGCAGAATATCGTACCAAAGAAGTTGGGGGAATTATTGAAAGCAACTTGTCTACTGACATGTCCAAGCAAAGCATCACCTACGATATCGTCGATCAATTTGCTGATTTGTATGGTTGGTCTGTGGACTTTGGAGCACTTCAGAAGGGTGACAAATTCAAAGTAGTCTATGAAGAGAAATTAATTGAAGGGGTAGTGGTTGGCGTTTCGGATATTAAACTTGCCTATTTCGAGCACAAGGGAGAGCAATTTCACGCGATACCTTTTGAGCAAAATGGAGAAACAAATTTCTTCGATCAGGAAGGAAATTCACTTAAGAAGGCCTTTCTGAGAGATCCTCTTAAATATACCAGAATCAGTTCTCGGTACAATTTGAAAAGATTTCATCCTGTTCAAAAGCGATACAAAGCTCATCTTGGAACTGACTATGCAGCAGCTACTGGAACTGAAATCCGATCTGTTGGTGATGGGGTAGTGACCGATGCAAAATACACCTCCGCAAATGGTAATTATGTAAAGATCAAACATAACGGCACCTATACGACACAATACCTTCACATGTCTAAAATCTCAAAAGGCATGAAACCAGGTCAGCGAATTAAGCAAGGGCAGGTAATCGGATATGTAGGAAGCACTGGACTTGCTACTGGCCCACACCTTTGTTTTAGATTTTGGAAAAATGGTAAGCAGGAAGATTGGCTGAGGGAAAAAATCCCACCTTCCGAACCAATTTTGGCAGCAAATCTTGTTGCGTTCAATTCCAAAAAAACCGAATCGCTAGATTTATTATTCGCTATCTCTTTACCTGGAGAACCAAAAAAATTGGTTGCTAAAAAATCTCTAGTGGTAAGTCCATCTGGAGAATAAGCTCCTTACTATCCCTAATAAAATCTGGAGCTGATTGCCAAGTTTAGGCGATCAGCTCCTTTTTTTGCTTTCCCTTTTCATCTATCGATGGGCTTAAAATATCAATTAACTGAAATCAAAATAACCAGATTCATGATTTCAAACTTTTTATGTTCCGAATTTGGAAATAAAATCATGAGTGAAATCTTACCTTGTAGCATCAATACATTTCAAAGTGGAAGACGAACCTTACATCCGAATCAATAAATACTTGAGTGAAGTGGGTTTCTGTTCTCGAAGAGAAGCAGACAAGCTCTTAGAACAAGGGCGAATCACATTGAATGGGAAAGTCCCTGAGCTGGGAACCAAAGTCGGCCCTACTGATCAGGTAGCTGTAGATGGTGAAAACGTGGGCAGGCCTATCCAAAATCACACATATATCGCATTCAATAAACCCGTGGGCATTGTCTCAACAACAGACGTAAAGGGTGAAAAGGATAATATTATTGATTACATCGGGCATTCGCAACGAATTTTTCCGATTGGAAGATTAGATAAAGACAGTGAAGGATTGATTTTTCTTACGAGCGAAGGTGACATCGTCAACAAGATTCTACGAGCGAAAAACAACCATGAAAAAGAATACATCGTCACGGTCGATCGGCCGGTAAATGATGAGTTTGTCAAAAAAATGGGCACAGGAATCCCAATTTTAGAGACAGTCACAGATCCATGTAAAGTGGAACGAATCAGCAAGTTTAAATTCCGGATTACGCTAACCCAGGGATTAAATCGTCAGATCCGCCGAATGTGCGAGTACTTGGGATTCAAAGTAGTGCAGCTTAAGCGAATCAGAATAATGAATATTCACTTAGATATTCCGGTCGGCAAATGGCGGAATTTGACCCAAAAAGAATTGGAGGAGTTGAATTCGTTGATAGCAGATAGTTCGAAGACTTTTGATTAATCCTAACTTCATTTACTATCTAAATAATCGAAAGGATAAATAATTTTTTATGCTAAAAGTCGAAGGGATTTGAGACTATGCATAGGAGAAAATCACTCCTGTTGAATTGATATTATCCAATCATGTCCATTTTTATTGAGAAGAAGACATGATTGAAAAAAACAAAAGGCCCATTAATGGGCCTTTTGACTATTACTTTTATTTATTCCGGAAGATTACTCCTCCATGGTATCTACTTTCTTTTTTCTACCAGTGTATCCAAAAGTAATCTTTCCTATTTTCAATTCCGTACGACGATTTAGCTGATGCATCGCCTCAGTACAAGTCTCTGCATTGCAATCGTGGATCGGCTGAGTCTCCCCAAACCACTCGTAGTCCAGTCTGTTCTCCTCTACACCACGCTTCTTCAAGTACTCCATCACCACTGAACTGCGCTTCTCGGATAGCTTCTCGTTATAAGCCTCGTCTCCCCGCTGGTCAGTATGTCCGCCAATGAATAACATCAAGTTTGGCATTCTGCTCAGCATCACTGCAGTTCTTTCCAGCTCCAGCTTGTCTACTGATCTTAACATGCTCTTGTCAAAGTCAAAGTAGATCGTCGGGATTGCTCTGAGCTCCCGCTGGATCACATCCATGATTTGCTCAGGGTCACAAAAATCCAGGTTCTTCAACTCCTCTGGCATATCATAAGTCTTACTTGGATCAGGGAAAGCCTCCAAAAGTAATTCTGACCTTCTATTCAACTGGTGTGCCGACTCTGGGCATGGTTTACCATTCCCGCAATCATTCACTATATTCTGTTCCCCAAACCATTCCAATCGAATTCGATCCGCAGAGATGTTGTGTTGGGCCATGTATTCAGTGACTGCTTTAGCACGCTCATTAGATAGTCTGATGTTATACTCATCACTCGCTCTAGAATCGGTATGAGAGCTCACCAATAGATCCAAGAACGTGTACTGGTTCATCAACTGTCCCAACTTGTCCAACGAGGGCTTTGCATCGTCTCTGATCTTAAACTTATCCAGATCGTAGTACACAATATCTACATACACCGGCAACTGATATGGAATCGGAATCAGCTTGTACTCCCGCTTAACCGTATCGCCATCAAAGCCTTTGGTGCTGATCGCATCGTCGGTCACACTGAAGTAACCCGGCTTGCTGATCGTAATACTAAAGTCACTCTCCGGCTCTAACTCTGAGCGAAGTGTGCCATCTCCACTGCGGTAAGTCTGTACCGTGCCGCCTTGGGTCTTATCTTTTAACGTGGCCAAGTAGCTGTCTGTAATCATTAACCCATCACAGTCGATTACGCGTGCCAAGAAGGCTTTGTAAACATCGGCAATCTGGTAAATATCATCCAGTCCCATACCCCCTTGACGGTTCGAAGACAGGTAAATCTCTTTATTGTCTAACTCTCTATACGAAAAATCGTCGGCAATCGAGTTGATCGGCGTTCCCATGTTTTGCACATTACTAAATGCTGTCGCATTGTAATTTGATACAAATACATCCATGCCGCCCATTCCCTTATGGCCCGTTGAGCTGAAGTAAAATTTATCTCCCTTTCTAAACGCATGGCTCTCGTTGCCTGTCGTATTGATCTCGGAACCCAAGTTTACCGGGCTTCCAAAGGTCATTGTCTCATCGTACTCCGCATAGTACAGGTCATAACCACCCATACCACCTGGCATATCTGAAGTGAAGTATAATCGCTTGGCTTCTTCATCCACAAACGGATTCATTACTGAATAGCCTGTAGAATCATTAAATGGTACCGGGGTAAAGCCTTCCAGCTGTCCTGATTCATTCAACGTACTGTAATAAATCTCCGGACTCACCACAATATTTCTGATCTTCTTCTCTTTGGTGATCCCTCGGGTTACCGAGTAAAACATCACTCCTGCTTCCTTCGCATAGCTCGGGTCGGAGAAGTTGTAGGTATTCGGCACATTGGACATCACCTCGCTGATCGCTCCGGTGCTGTCTTGCTTATACACGCTGAAGTATTCTCTACCTGTATTGTCCTGCTTCTCTTCGCTAAAGTATTTGTTTCTTCCATCGATTCGGATACCCGGCATCTTATCTACAAACTCCCCGCCTCGGTCGGAGGTGAAGTATACATTCCCTTTTGCATCCTTGGCATACGTGAAGTCTGAACCCGCTGAGTTTAACTCAGCCATCGGCTCCAGCTTTACTTTACCCCGGCCTGCTGGGGCTTGAACCGCCTGCATCTTTGGTCGAGACATCATCAAGGTTTTCACTGCTGTGCTATCCGAACTTGTAAATTCTTTAGCCGCAAGCATCGCTTCTGCCTCTTCTAAATTTCCGCTCATTTCTGCATTACTCAAAAAATGAGTTGCATCTTCTACAGTAAACTCATCATAGCCCGCTGCAGTTTTCCACCAAGTATACGCATTACCGTAGTCACGCAACGCCTCGTAGCTCTTTGCTACCTTGGTTGCCGCATCGATCGTCGGCTTCTTCGCATAAGCCTGCTGGTACAGCTCTGAGGCCGTTTTATAGTTCATCAGCTCCATCTGCTGGTCAGCATAACGGATCTTATTATTTTGTGCTTGAGTGATTCCTACTGATCCAAAGACCAGCACTGCACTTAGTATGACTTGTGTTGCTATCTTTTTCATAATCAGAACCATCTTTGATTTTTCATAACTGCTTTTCTTGGGGTCATGTAGAAGCCTACCGATAACTCATGAGAGTTATTTCGATATGCGTTCAACACGTTCAGATTGTGGTCATAGGCATAACCCAACCGTAACCGATCCGTCGGGAAAATCTCGATTATCGCTGCCACCGCATTGCGGTTGCTCAAGCCTTCAATCAGGTTATCATTCCAGATCTTCATGTTGCTCCGGTAGCTTCCTCCTACCCAAAGTCGCTCCATAAACAGGAACATCGCATTGATATCATAACTCGTCGGAGCACCCTTCACTTCTTTAATCAAGAAACTCGGCTTGAACTTTACATTATCTGTCAGGTCGAACAAATAGCCCGCCGTCAAGTAATAATGGAAGTCATGATACGCTAAGGCTACATCTTCTTTCTGCAATGCATTCTTTCCGACCAAGTTATACACACTGAATCCGGCGTAAAACTTGTCATTATGGAAAAATAAGCCCGTATTCAAATTCGGGGTCAGCAAGTTGATCCGACCCTCAGGAATCTGGGAGTCTGGAAAATCATTCGGATCAAACATCGAGCCATCGATCGAGTACTGGGAAAAACCTGCACTCACGCCCAATCCCAAAAAGCTTTTGGTTCCTGTCTGGATGCGATACGCATAGGTAAGCAAGCCCCCTGTCGTCTTTGCCGGTCCAAGGTTATCACTCATCAGTGAGAAGCCAAAGCCCATTGTGCCCTCATTTGCACTCAAGTCAGCGGTGACGGTGAAGGTCTCCGGAGCTCCCGGAAAATTCGCCCACTGGCTGCGGTACGTACTCTGGATGTAGGGCTCTCCTTTGTAACCTGCATATGCCGGGTTGATGTGCAACCCGTTAAAGATATACTGGCTAAACTGAGGAAGCTGCTGTCCAAAAGTAACCCCACTGACCATAAAGGCCAGTATGAGGGTTAGTCCTGTGATTTTAAAAGTCGTTTTCATATCGCTTCTTTTTTAGTCTTTAATTACTTGAATCCAGCCCTTGAATGTATGCGCTTGACCCGAATTATCTACTGTGGTCAAAATGTAGAAGTAGGTTCCTGCTGCTTGACCTGGTGCAGCCCAATCGTTATTATAGTCTTTCTTCTCGAATACATGATCACCGTATCTATTGAAAATCGTGATCTCGCTGCTTGCAAACTTACCTAATCCTTGAATCTCGAAGGTATCGTTATCTCCATCGTTATTCGGCGTGATCACATTCGGAATATGGAATGGTAAAATTTGGTTGACATCGCTTCCCTGATTGTTCACTTCATCCGTATCATCTTCTGATGCACTGATTTTCGCGACGTTGGTAATCGAACCTGCTGCTCCGGCCTTCACTCGTACCCGGATGACTACCTTGCCATCTGCTGGCAAGAATGGAATCGCCCAAGTAATTCTGCTACCGGTCACTGCTGGAGTACCCACCTGAATCTGGCTACTGCTCACACTTTCAACACGTGAACTGATGTACGTAACCGCTCCTGGCAAATCATCCACCAACACTACATTGCTAGCAGGTGTACCTCCAATATTGCTCAAGGTAATCTCGTATTCAAATTCATCTCCTTCGAAAATTTCCGCTTCAAATGAGGTCTTGGTCACACTCAAGTCAACCTGATCATTCAACAACCTGAACACCACGAAGGCATCGTCACTGTTGTTTGGATTAACCACTTCTCGTAGCGTATACTTCAACTTATATTCTCTCGCTTCATTCACTCCTGGGATCAAATTCAATTCCCCATTCTCATCAATTAACAAACCTATTATACCATCCAATTCAGTGAATTCGAAATCGACATCAGCATCATTTGGTCTTACCCCGTTCAATCTATCATTATCAAGGATGTTGCCTAGTCTACCACCATAACTTAGGAAGTAGGTTCCGAATTCATCGTTGGTGGCGATAATCTCATTGTAAGATACCCCAACCGATACGCTTGACTCATCTCCTATAGTTTCATCGTTTGGTGGAGTCGCTTTCACTGTAGCCACGTTCAAGATAGTCGTTTTCTGAAGATCCTCATTGGTAACCGTATAGCTTGTCTTCTCCACTTTTACCTCACCTGGAAGTAACGTGCCGATGTTCTCATTCAATCCAGTCAATGGATCTGTGATAATCACATCTGTCAAAGTTACATTTCCTGTATTGGTCACTGTTAAGGTATAAACAACTACCTCTCCCAGTTCTGAAATTTCTGTCTTATCTGCTGTCTTAACAATCGTGATCCCTGGAACCTGATTAATCGGTGTCTCCACAGCATCGGTGTCTGTAGGATCGTCATCTCCTGGATTCGGACTCACTCCAGTTACTGATGCTTCGTTAATCACGCTTCCATTATCCACATCTTCTTGGCTCACCGGATATGGTGTAGTTTCTACTGTCACACTCTGACCAGGTAACAACGTGCCCACATTGATCACCAAACCTGTCACCGTATCTACTACCGTCACATTGGTCAAGGTCACATTACCGGTATTAGTCACCGTGATCGTATACACTATCTCCTGACCTGCTTCTGTAATCTCAGCGTCGTTGTCAGTGATTACGATCGTTATATCAGGATTCTGTTCTGCTACAACTCTCAGATCATCGCTGTCCGATACCTCAGTATCTCCAGCCAAGCCTGTCGCTGTCGCTGTATTGTCTATAAATCCTGAATCAATATCTTCCTGGGTAACTGTATAGGTGGTTACGATATTCTCTAATCCTCCTACAGGAATCGAAGAAATCACTTGGCTCAATCCGGTTAGTGGATCGGTTACATTCACATTAGTCAATGGAATGGTACTAAGATTTCTTACCGTTAAAGTATAGGTGATTACCTGACCAGCTGAATTAACCGACTCAACATCAGCTGTTTTTTGAATGGAAATCAAACAAGTATTTAATGTCAAAGTCACAGGAGTTCTTTCGAGACTGGTACAGCCAGTTCCATTGCTTACCGCTTCTGCATAGTAAGTTACAGTACCCACTTCACTCAATACCGGATTCACTACTGTTCCTCCAGTTGGAGCATTATACCAAACTACTGAGGATCCTGAAGCAGTCGTTGCTGTTGCAGTAAGGGTCTGTCCCTCTCCAAAGAAACATTCTTCCTGATTGCCTCCGCTTACCGGAGCATTTGGAGAAGCATTGATCGTCAAGGTTACAGGAGTCCTTGTCAGACTCTCACATTCGGTCTCATTGTTAATAGATGCAGCATAATAAGTAACTGTTCCCGTCTGGGTCAAGCTTGGACTTTGAGTTGTTGCATCTCCGTTTGCAGTAGTATACCAGATCACACTGAATCCAGGGCTTACTGTAGCTGTTGCTGTTAGACTGGTAAATGGTGTAGTCTCGCAGATCTCCTGATTGCCTCCACTTACCGGAGCAGTTGGAGCAGGGTTGATCGTCAAGGTTACAGGAGTCCTTGTCAGACTCTCACATTCGGTCTCATTGTTAATGGATGCAGCATAATAAGTAACTGTTCCCGTCTGGGTCAAGCTTGGACTTTCAGTTGTTGCATCTCCGTTTGCAGTAGTATACCAGATCACACTGAATCCAGGGCTTACTGTAGCTGTTGCTGT
>CAWUWQ010000089.1:0-3783 GCA_963926065.1 uncultured Algoriphagus sp. | reverse complement strand
TCAATAAAACACTGGGAGGATATAGAGCAAACAGCTTGATGGATGTAGGGATTAGTTTTTCTCTAGGAAATCAAATAGCCCGTTCCAAAGCTACTTGGGGTTACAATCTCGCTGTGACTTACAAAAATGAAACAGAATTTTTTCAGGATGCTGAATTTAATCTTTATGGAAAACCACGAGAAGCAAGCCAAACAGAGTTAGAACCTTTGGAGATTCAAAAAGGAGATTATGGAGTGAACAATGTACTACTAGGTGGTATAGCTGGCATAGCATTGAAGACTGAGCGATCTAAGTATCGTTTGAATTTCATGAGACTCCAAAATGGAGAGTCAAAAGCTGGTATTTTCGACTTCACGGGATCTAATTTGGGTGCAAATTTCGAAGCAAAACAATACAACATCGAATACAGTGAACGATCATTGACCAACCTTTTGCTTTCTGGTGAGCATTTCCTTGCAGGTGGCAAATGGAATGTGAATTGGAAATTGTCTCCTACGATCTCTAAAATTAATGATCCGGATATCAGATTCACTCGATTTAGATTACCTACGAATACCGTCTCTACAGAAGTCGGACTTCCTGAGCGAATCTGGAGAACTCTAGATGAGCAAAATGCTGTTGGCAAACTTGATTTGACGAACCAATACAAGGCATTTGGTAGAAATGCTAAGTTCAAATTTGGTGGTACCTATGTTTACAAGACAAGAGATTTTGATATTCAAAACTTCCAGTTTCCTACAGGAGGTACCACATTCACGGGAGATCCAAATACGATTTTAGCTGATCAGAATCTTTTCAGCGCGACAAATCGAAATGGGGTAAGATATACCCCAAACTTTATCCCGATTAACCCAAACTCTTTCAATTCTAATGTGAATAACATCGGAGCATATGTGTCAACCGAAATCAATCCTGCGGAAAAATTGAAAGCAGTAGTTGGTGTAAGAATGGAAAACTATGTGCAGAAATATACCGGTACTAATCAAAGTGGTTCGATTGTCTTAAATGACGATACTGTATTGGACCAGACAGACTTCTTCCCCACCGTGAACTTGATTTATGCCTTAAAAGAGAAGCAGAACCTCAGGTTATCCGCCTCTCGTACTATCGCAAGGCCATCATTTAAAGAATTGTCTTTTGCAGAAATACTCGATCCCATCACTGGTAGAACATTTATTGGAGGTTTATTCCAAGAGGTTACCAACGGTGGAACTGAGGTGATTTGGGATGGTAAATTGACTCCTACCCGGATTAATAATTTTGATATTCGATGGGAAGCTTTCCAAGAGCGAGGTGAAATGTTTTCGGTAAGTGCATTTTATAAGTCTTTCGATAGACCCATTGAGATCGTTCAGTTCCTTTCCGATGCGGGATCTTTCCAGCCTCGAAACGTGGGAGACGGGCAAGTTCTTGGACTTGAGTTTGAATTCCGCAAAAGCTTGAAATTTCTTTCACCTTCTTTAGAAAATTTCAATTGGAACACGAATTTCACCATCACTCAATCCAAGATAGAAATGTCAGAGTCTGAATTCAGATCTAGAAAGCTATCAGCGAGAGAAGGCGAAGTGGTGAGCAATACCAGAAATATGGCGGGTCAAGCTCCTTACATCATCAATACTGGCTTAGCTTATCAAAGCTTCATTACAGGATGGGAAGCTGGTATATTCTATAATGTGCAGGGTCCAACATTGAACTTTGTAGGATTTGGCAACCAAACGGACAATTTCACAGTGCCATTCCATAGTTTAAATTTGAATGTCAATAAAACCTTCGGTGCAGATGAACGCATCCAAGCGGGATTTGGGGTTCAAAATATGCTAAATGACAAAAGGGAACTTGTATTTCAATCCTTTGGTGCAGATGACCAGATTTTTACAAGTCTGGCTCCCGGTGTCAAAATCAATTTTAGAGTCGCATTCTCATTCTAATCATTACTAAACCAAAGTGAAAAGGCTCCCAATTTGATGTGCCCCCAAAAAGTTAGACACTTATTGGGGGCATTTTCATGCGTAAAAACAAAAAACACGATTTTGACTTTCGACTACGAATAGTTAGAGAAGTCATCAAAGGGAGACACACTCCTAGCAGCATCAGCCGAAAGGTAGGTATCAGAAAATCTATGGTTGAAAGGTGGGTTTCCTTTTACAGGAGCTATGGGATTGATGGTCTCAAACCGATTAGTAATTCTTATTCAGCAGATTTTCGGTTGAATGCTGTGCGAACAATGAAGGACGAATCTTTATCTTTATACCAAGCCAGCCTTCGTTTCAAGATCCCTAGTGTATCCACCTTACAGAATTGGGTAAGAATCTACGATTCCTATGGGCCAGAAAGGTTAGCGGCAATAAGTAAAGGAACACCTTCAACCATGCCCAGAAAGCCTAAAAAACCACTGACCCGAGAAGAACAGCTCCTGGAAGAGCTGGCAGATCTTAAAGCTGAAAATGCTTATTTAAAAAAGCTTCAAGCCTTGATTCAATCCGAAAGCGAGAAAGAAGAAAATCGCAAATCATCCAAGAATTAAGGCAACAGCATGCGTTAGCTAAGCTTCTCAAGCATGCTGGGATGGCAAGGAGCACATTCTACTATCATCTTAAAGAACTCTCTAAGCAGGATAAATATAGCCCCATTAAAACCGAAATCAGCCAGATCTATCAGCTACACAAAGGGCGGTACGGCTATCGCAGAATCCATCTGGAGCTTAAAAACAGAGGCTTTGAGATCAATCATAAAACCGTATTCATGCTCATGAAGGACTTGGGACTTAAAAGCTTGATCCGTGTCAAAAAGTATGTTTCCTACCGTGGAGAACAAGGTAAAATAGCCCCTAATCATCTGAATAGGGATTTTAAAGCAATCCGGCCAAACCAAAAATGGGTTACTGATATCACCGAGTTCAAAGTGAAAGACAAAAAACTTTACCTCTCACCGATTATGGATTTATATAATGGGGAAATCATCTCTTTTAAGCTAACCGACAGGCCAATACTGAAGCCTGTCCTGGATATGGTTAAAAAGGCAACAAAAATTCAACAGCGTACCAAGGGAACTATACTCCATTCCGACCAGGGATGGCACTATCAAAACCCGAAGTATCAGCAAATCTTAAAAGATAAAAATCTTCTGATCAGCATGTCCAGAAAAGGGAACTGCCTGGACAACGCTGTCATAGAAAACTTCTTCGGAACGCTAAAATCAGAACTATTCTATCTCAAAAAATATCAGTCTATTGAACAACTCAAAAAAGAAATAAAAGAATACATCTATTATTACAACCATTACCGAATCAAATCCAAATTAAACGGAAAGAGCCCGGTACAATACCGAGCTCTTTCTCTAAATTTAAATCATTCTTAAACCGTCCAACTTTTGGGGGCTAGTCCAATTTTTGGGAGCCTTTTTTTTATGTTAGTCGCTTAATGATGTCTGACTGATCTGGATAATCAAGGATCAACTCATCTCTGGAGAGCAGTTCAAAATCTTTGAAATCAAACCCTGGTGCTACAGCGCAAGAAACCAAGCAATAGCCAGCTGGATCATCTACTGTGCTTCCAAAAATCGTGTTAGCTTTTACTAATCCAAAGGGAAGACAATCACTTCCAGCGATGTGATTACCGAGCTTCAGGGTACTATATCCATCCTCATTTAAGAGATGAACAGTAAGTGAGTTTCCCTCATGAAAGTACCACAGTTCGTCGCTTTTGATTCGATGAAATCTGCTGATGTTTTCTGAGGTTAGTAGGAAAAATATGGAGGTTAAGAGACTCCGATCTCCAGAAGGTG
>CAWUWQ010000088.1:0-4667 GCA_963926065.1 uncultured Algoriphagus sp. | reverse complement strand
ATCCAAACTGAATTCTTATGCAAACCCCAAGTCGGCCACATGTGCGCATGGGTATCGATAAATCCCGGGGTGATCGTTTTTCCAGTGGCATCGACCACTTCGGCATTACCTGCATCCAGAGTTCCTGTCTTTCCCACTGCCTTGATTCGATTATTCTCAATCAGAATATCACCGTTTTCGATGACCTCATTTCCTTTCATGGTTACGATTCGGGCATTCTTCAGCAGGATGCTCCCTTTAGGAGTGTCCTTAGCAAAATAAACTTTCACCTGATGTTCCTCAGGCTTATAGCTTTCTTTTGCCTTTTTCTCCGCTTTGTAGATACTATCTGCTTTGGCTTTTTCCTTATCATTTTTCAAAAGCTCAGCAATTACTTCCTTTTGCTTTTTAGCTAGTGAGTCAGCTGTTTTTACAGCTTCAGGACCTAATGCTTTTAAAGCAGAAACACTGTCTGCATCTGCCAGCATTTTCACTTTTTTGAACGTCTTTACTGAATCCTCTACAAACTCTGCTTTGGTGATATCATAGACCCAGTGGCCATTACCAAGCGACCAGTGCACTTTCTTGCCATTAGCTTCCCAAGCAGGCCATTCGCCACCGATCTCGGTTAATTGACGGGAGGGGAAATTACTGGATGCAGGATCGGCCACATTGATGGTTGGGGTCTTTCCAACTTTTGGAATGGTGATTACATAGACATTATTATTGACTTGTGCCAAAGCCAAATTCCCTTCTGGCGCCATCAAGATCGTACTTGCGCTGGCTGGCTGCATCGAAGGTTCCTGCGAATTCGATCCTTCAGGCAGCATGCAATAATTCACCGCATCGGCATTGGATCGGGGCATTCCCATCACATAACGAACGGTGGAAACCTCCTCCAAACTGGCATGCTCGTGTGAATCATGATCTCCAGATGCTGAACCAAATGGCGTAACCCCTGTAATCTTCGCATAGACCTTCTCGTCTTTTCCTTCCCAGTTTACAGAGAGTAATGCCCCGCCTGATCCATTTAAGTATATTCTACTTGGGTCTTTGGTAAAGTGAGCATTCCCATAATTCGGAGCATCCATGATTTTCTTGAGCTCCCCGCCAGCTGCCGGTATCCAGACTAGCTCCGCTTCCGAACCAGAAAAACCTGGGCCTTCTGCATTCTGTAATTCCCTTCGCGGGCCTTTGAATACCACAATTCGGTTATCTGGAGACCAAACTGGACCAATATAAAGAGCTGCTTCTTTGGTGAGTTTGGTGACAGTTCCTTTTCCTGCAAGTGAGGCTTTGTAGAGATGACCGCTCTCAGTTTCTGACCAAGTAGTAAATACTAATTGGGTTCCATCCGGACTCCAAGAAGGCATTGCTTCAGTAAAGTTATGGGTAGTAATTCGCTTTGGTTCGCCGTTTGGATAGTCCATCACATATAATCTGTTCAGCACTGTAAAAGCCAATTTTTTGCCATCCGGAGAAGGTACTCCATCACGGATTTGAGTAGCTAGTTTGGTAGTAGTATCCTTGATTTCATAGTCAAAATAAAGTCTTGGACCCATGGCCAATTTCACGTCAACTTCGAAAGGAATTTCTTTCGGAGCGCCGTCCATTACTGGAATACTCCAGATTTTTCCGCCGTAAGAGGCGATTACATTTTTAGAGTCAGGCGTAAAAGCCATCGCAGGAAGTACTCCCTGGGGAGCAATCGATTCCTGATCATCCCGCTGAACCGGATAGGCTAACCAACGCTCATCTCCAGATTCTAGATTTCTCAAGACTAATCCCGTTTTATCCTCATGTCGGGTACCGTAGGCCATATACTTCCCGTCTTTACTCAATGTAGGTGTAAATGCTGACCCATATCTGGATGAAATATTGGTGATTTTCCCTTCTTCCAAATCGTAAGTGCCTAACTGATATTGTGGCAATAATGCATTGTAATTCCAAGCTCCTGTCCGGTGGGAAAAATAGACTTTTTTACCATCAGGACTTACTACAGGGTCAATGGTCTTCATCGCAGTAGGGTTCTCATTCAATTGAATCCCTCCGCCACCATCTTTATGAAACATCCAAAGCTTATGGATTCTTCTTCCTTTGCTGACTACAATGTATTCGCCATCTGGTGTCCAGGCAGCACCGGGAACATCTCCATTTTTATCTTTGGTGACTTGTACGGTGTCTTTTTTCACCATATCAATGTACCAGAGGTTGTCAGAACCAGCCCGGTCAGAGGTGAAAAGTAATTTTTCTCCATCTGGAGAAAAACGGGGATGAGTTTCATAAGCGATACCTGTCGTAATCGGCGTCGCTTTTCCTCCGGAAATCGGAATCGTATAGATATCTCCCAAAAGATCAAAGGCTAGGGTATTTCCATCAGGGCTGACATCTACACTGATCCAAGTGCCTTCTTTGGTGTTGAATTTAACCTCCCGCTCAGGCTTGAGTGGCAGGTCTTTAAATTTTGGATAGTCAAGCGAATCCTTTTTCGTGCTATCAAGCTGAGTAATGTGATCTTCTAGCATGGGTGCCAAGGCCGAATCATTTTTAGGCACTAAAGCGGCAAAGCTCACAGAAACTCCCAGAGCTACTAGCAAGGCAGGCTGAGTAATTTTTTTCATAATTAAGTTTTGATGGGTGAATAATTCAAGATGATGAATTAAGTTTTACGTCTTTTTCAAAAAATTAAGAAATGTCAATTCGGAGCTATTCGACCTCGCACACATTTACAAGAAGTGCTTTATTTTTAAGCTCCATTTTTCCAATACTATTGTATTTGAAGTCTGGCGCTGAATTAGCAAATTTATCCAAAATAAGAATCTGTCCCGGACTAGCCTTGGATTGAAGTCGAGAGGCCACATTAACAGTATCACCGATAACGGTAAAGTCTAGCTTTTTCAGGGATATTGATCCAATATTTCCAGAAACCATTTCTCCACTATTGATTCCGATAGACACTTTGGGCTTAAATCCTGATTGCTCGGAGTAAACAGGGAGAGCATTCATTTTATTCCGAATGGCAATACAAGCTCGAAGTGCTCTGGCATGGTAATCATCTCCTTTGAAAACGGCCATAATCGCATCCCCGATAAACTTATCAATAATCCCCTCTTCATTCATAATCTCTCGAACCATGAGATCAAAATATTCATTGAGTAATCCTACCACAATGTTAGGCTCCTCATTTTCAGAGATCGCAGTAAATCCGCAAAGATCTATAAAAGCAACTGCTGCCTCCATGGTTTCATTTTCCCATATTCCGGATTCGATTTCACGATTACCCATGAAGTTTAATACTGTCTCATCGACATACATCTTCAGGATGTTATTTTCTTTCAGTGCTTTCAAGGTCGATTTGACCTGATTAATGTATTGGGTGGTTTTTTCAATTGTGATCTCTAAATCTTGAAAATCTACGGGCTTGGTGATGAAATCAAAAGCCCCAAGGTTCATTGCAGTTCGGATATTTTCCATGTCTCCATAGGCTGAGATGATGACAGTTTTCAGCAAGGAGTGCTTTTCTTTCACTTTGGATAGCAAAGTCAAACCATCCATTTCGGGCATATTGATATCGCTCAAGATCATATCTACGTCCTTATTGGCATCCAATATCTCAAGCGCAATTCGGCCATTGAGCGCAAACAAAAACTCCAGCTCTCCTTCACGAATTCTTTTTCGGAATTTTTGCTTGATCAGGATCTCCAAATCCGCCTCGTCATCGACTACCAATATCTTAATCATACTTAATCTCTTTATTTCTTTGTTATCAGCCCTACAATTTCTCTCTTAAGAGATTCAAAATCAATTGGTTTGGTAAAAAATTCTTTTGCACCTGAACTCATTGCCTTTTGATAATTTTCAGTGTCTCCATAAGCAGAAATCATACTGACATTAATAGCAGGAAACTTATTCTTTACTTTTTTCAATAATTCCAAACCAGTCATTCCCGGCATATTAATATCCGAAAATACATATACTACTTCTGGAGGTTTGTCCTCGCTTAATATCCGGAGTGCCTCGTCTCCTGAAAAAGCAAAAGCCAATTCCAAATCTCCATTGCGCACTTCCTTCCTAAATTTCTGTCGAAAAAGCGTTTCTACATCTCTTTCATCATCAACAATTAAAATCTTTGTCATCTTTTCTTAAGTTAAAATAATAATAAATTCAGTAAAATCACCAGGCACACTTTCTACAGAAAGCTTACCATTATGCCCTTTAGTGATAATTTCATAACTCATCGATAATCCTAAGCCAGTTCCTTTTCCTGCTGGTTTAGTGGTGAAGAATGGCTGGAAAATCTTTGCTTTGATCTCTGCTGGTATCCCATTTCCATTATCTCGGATACGAATCTCAACACCTTTGTTAAGCTTTTTAGTACTTACCCAAACTGTAGGCTTATAGGAACCCTGCTCACTATTCCCTCCGATGGACAACTCTTCCCGCTTTTCAGATACAGCATAGAAGCCATTATTGATCAAGTTTAATAAGACACGTCCAATATCTTGAGAAACGATTTCCATTTTCGGAATTGATGGATCAAGGTCCAATTTAAAGTCAGCATTAAAGGACTTGTCTTTGGCACGCAATCCATGATAACTCAGCCGTAAATATTCATCAGCCAAAGCATTGATATCTGTCAATTCTTTTTGTCCAGAATTATTTCTACTGTGCTGGAGCATTCCCTTTAC
>CAWUWQ010000087.1:0-6445 GCA_963926065.1 uncultured Algoriphagus sp. | reverse complement strand
CCGGTAGGATTTGGACTCATTAATTTTGAATACAATTTCCTTGTAGGTATCTGTATCTGTAAACTTTAGGTACAAATCCTCCAATTCTGATTTGATGGAATACAATCCTAGACGGTGAGCTAGCGGAGCATAGAGATACATAGTCTCAGAGGCTATCTTGAGCTGTTTGTGGCGCGGCATACTTCCAAGCGTCCTCATATTATTCAATCGATCTGCAAGTTTGATCAAAATCACTCGAACGTCATCGGAAAGTGTCAGAAGCATTTTCCGAAAATTCTCGGCTTGTTGTGAACTTCCATAATCAAAGACGCCAGCTATTTTTGTCAATCCATCAATGATCGTCATCACTTTATAGCCAAACTCCCGCTCAATATCCTCCAACTCCCAATCAGTATCTTCGACCACGTCATGAAGAAGAGCTGCCACAATAGAGGTCGTACCTAGGCCAATTTCCTCCACGCAAACAAGGGCCACTTCTAAAGGATGGTAGATGTAAGGCTCGCCTGACTTTCTACGCATGTCCTTATGTGCTTCCATTGAGATATTGAAGGCTTTTTTGATCAATTTAGCATCTCCTTCTTTCAATGAAGGTTTGGCTTGCTTGAGTAGCCTACGGTACCTTTTTAATATTTCTTTTCGCTCTTCTTCTAAATCTACTTGGACCATACATTAGAAATTTAACACAAAAATAAGGCGATAGACAAGTCCTTTTTTATTTCTCATTTTTTTATGTGATAGCACTTGCAAAATAATTTTAAGTACTTACATTTGCATCCACAATCACAAAAACAGAAGAGGAAAGTCTTTTCAAATGTTTTGAGATCTACTGCGGATGTGGCGAAATTGGTAGACGCACTAGACTTAGGATCTAGCGCCGCGAGGCATGGGGGTTCGAGTCCCTCTATCCGCACGATTACAGAACCCTCAATCACAAGACTGTTTACAGCACTGTGATTGGGGGTTTTTAGTTAAAACTTAATTTAAATTTTAGAGCATTGGAAATCACATTAGACAAGCATTCTGTAAATCAAGCTTCAATTAAAATTAAATTATCAGAAGCAGATTACCAAGCTAAGGTAGAAGCAAAACTTAAGGATCACGCCAGAAAAGCAAACATCAAAGGATTCAGACCGGGTAAAGCACCGATCTCTATGGTGAAAAATATGTATGGCACTTCGGTTTTGGTTGAAGAAATCAACAGTATCCTAGGTGAGTCATTGAATGGTTACTTGAAAGAACAAACCTTCAAAATCTTAGGTGATCCACTTCCAGTAGCAAAACAAGAAGATACGATCGATTGGAAAACGCAAAAAGAATTTGACTTTGAGTACAAAATCGGCTTTGTTGATGGAATCGACTTGCCTTTGGACAAAATCAAAGCAACTAAATATAGTATCAAGGTTGACCAAAAGTTAATGGACGAGACCTTAGAAAATTTGGTTTCCCAGTACGGAAACAGCACTAATCCAGAAGTAAGTGAGGCAACTGATTCTATATATGGTGACTTAGCGAGCACAGCAACTGAATTCAAAAAATCAGTTTCTTTGGATTTGACTAAAATCACGAAAAAGCTTGCTGAAAAATTTACGAGCATCAGTAAAGACGCTGTGATTGAGTTTGAAGATAAGGATGTGAAGAAGGATCAGTGGGAAGAAGCTTTCGGATTGGATGCAGAAGAGACTGATCAGGCCTCTGGCGAATTGACTTTTACAGTAAAGAATATCAATAGAACTGAAAAGGCTGAGATGAACCAAGAATTTTTTGATAAAATCTTCGGCCCAGATCTAGTTTCCTCTGAAGAGGAGTTTATTGCCAAAGTAAAAGAAACCCTTCAAGGAAATTACGACCGTGAATCAAAAGTATTCACTGAAGAGGAATTGAAGAAAGAACTTACATCAAAAGCAAAAATAGATCTTCCTGAAACCTTCCTAAAAGAATGGTTGCTTGAAGCAAATAAAGGCAAAGTGACTCTAGAAGATGTAGAGAAGGAATTTCCACTTTATGCGAAACAACTGTCCTGGTCATTGATCTCAAATCACCTTGCAACTGAGAATAAGATTCAGGCAGAACATGAAGATGTTCTTGAAAAGACCAAGCAGATGGTGCGTGAGCAATTTGCCTCTTCTGGCCTAGGCTCTCAGATGGAGGATAGTATGGATATGTTTGTTGATAATTATCTTAAAGGTGAAGAAGGACAGAACTACATGAACATGCTTACATCTGTTCAAAACGACAAGGTTCTATCATTTGTAGAAAACCAGATTAAATTGAACGAAAAAGAAATCAGTATTGATGAATTCAAGGAACTTTTAGCAAAGTAATTTGCTTAATTCATTAGAAAAAAGTCCTTATTTAAGGGCTTTTTTTATTTTTGCTAACTACAACTACTAGAAAGATGATCAACAAAGAAGAATTCCGAAAATACGCTATTCACAATCAAGGAGTAAGTGGAACAGCTTTTGACCAATACACGCAGCATATTGAGAATATGACTCGTTCGGTAATTGAGGAACGTCCTCAAAATTTTAGAGAAATCGACGTATTCTCTCGCTTAATCATGGATCGTATCATATTTCTAGGAACAGGAATTGACGACCATGTAGCAAACATTATTGTGGCTCAATTGCTATTTTTAGAATCGGTAGATTCTAAGAAAGATGTTTTGTTATATGTCAACAGTCCAGGTGGATCTGTGACTGCTGGATTAGGAATCTATGATACCATGCAATACATTGGTCCTGATGTGGCTACGATCTGTACAGGAATCGCTGCCTCCATGGGCGCAGTTTTGCTTGCAGGTGGAGCAAAAGATAAGCGCTCTGCACTTAAGCATGCACGGGTGATGATTCACCAGCCATCTGGAGGGATGCAAGGGCAATCTAGCGATATGGAAATTTCCCTTAAATTGATTCTTTCAATGCGTCAGGAATTGTACCAGATTCTTGCAAACCACACTGGTAAAACATACGAAGAAATCGATAGCGATTCTGATAGAGATTATTGGTTAAAAGCACCAGAGGCCAAAGCATATGGTCTAATCGATGAAGTTTTAGTAAAAAAATCATAATAATGGCTCAAGTAACCTGTTCGTTTTGCGGAAGAAATAAAAAAGACGTGGATTTGATGGTGTCGGGTATTTCGGCACATATATGCAATCATTGTATAGATCAAGCCCATTTGATATTAGGTGAGGATGAGAAAACCACAAAACCAGGTATCAAACCTAAGTTCAAGCTAAAAAAACCAAAGGAATTGACGGAATATCTAGGTCAATATGTAATTGGTCAAGATGATGCGAAAAAAGTACTCACAGTAGCAGTATACAATCATTATAAACGACTTTTTCAAAAGGATGAAAAAGATGATGTGAAGATCGAAAAATCAAACATCATCATGGTCGGTGATACTGGTACAGGTAAGACTTATTTGGCAAAAACACTTGCAAAAACACTTGAGGTGCCTTTTTGTATTGCTGATGCCACCGTACTTACAGAGGCCGGTTATGTAGGAGAAGATGTGGAAAGTATTCTGACAAGACTACTACAAGCCGCAGACTACAATGTAGAAGCAGCCGAAAGAGGTATAGTTTATATTGATGAATTAGATAAGGTTGCCAGGAAATCAGACAATCCTTCCATTACACGTGATGTTAGTGGTGAGGGTGTGCAACAAGCGCTACTCAAACTACTTGAGGGAACAGTAGTAAATGTGCCGCCACAAGGTGGAAGGAAGCATCCTGACCAGAAAATGATTGCCGTAAATACCGAAAACATTTTGTTTATCTGTGGAGGTGCATTTGATGGAATCACTAGGCATATCGGCAAACGATTGAATACACAGCCTATGGGATTCAGCAAGGCATCAGCTAATGTAGATGCGGACCGCGAAAACCTACTACAGTATGTAACTGCTCAAGACTTGAAGGCTTTTGGTTTGATTCCAGAATTGATCGGTAGACTTCCTGTGCTCACTCATTTAGATCCTTTAGACAAAGACACGCTTCGACTAATTCTAACTGAGCCAAAAAATGCACTAGTTAAGCAATATGCTAAACTGATGAAAATGGAAGATGTGACTTTAACCTTTGAGCAAAGCGGAATAGATTTTATTGTAGAAAAAGCAGTGGAATATAACCTTGGGGCTAGAGGTTTGAGATCAATTTGTGAAGCGATTATTACCGATGCGATGTATGAACTTCCCTCAGATGATTCTATTAAAGAACTCGTAATTGATGGAGACTATGCTAGGAGTAAATTTGATAAATCAAAGTTTAAACAACTTCAAGTTGCCTAAGTAAACAAACCCTGCTCTTGTCAAGCAGGGTTTATTTTTTCAATGTATCCAAAATCAACCGGGCCGTATTTTCTGAAGCCAGATCCTC
Source organism: uncultured Algoriphagus sp. (assembly GCA_963926065.1). Taxonomy (GTDB): domain Bacteria; phylum Bacteroidota; class Bacteroidia; order Cytophagales; family Cyclobacteriaceae; genus Algoriphagus. The sequence continues at coordinate 2,064 of CAWUWQ010000087.1, read as the reverse complement.
TCCAAGTCTTTCTTCAATGAGGTCATACCCTTGGAAAATAGCTCCTTTAGCCAATTGATTTGAAAGAATTTTTGTCAGTTCAACACGCAAATTTTTAAGAGAAAAATCATTTTGTATCAATTCCTTCACCACTTCCTTGTCTGCAATAAGATTGACAAGTGATATGAAAGGGACACGGATCAACCTTTTTGCAATCGTATAAGAAATCGGGCTTGTCCGGTATACAACAACTTGCGGCACTCGAAATAGGGCAGTCTCCAACGTAGCTGTTCCAGACGTCACTATAGCCGCTACAGCATGAGTAAGCAAATCATATGTTTGATTAAAAATAACTCGAATACCAGCATTTTTTGCCGCTAGGTAAAGGTTCGAATCTAGATTTTCAACTCCCGCAATAACAAATTGAAATTGTGAAAACTCCTTTACCAACTCTATCAATTGCTCCAGCATCGCTTCTAACTCCTGTTTTCTACTTCCTGGAAGCAATGCTATTATTGGCTGGTAGCTTAGTTCATTTTTTTGAAAGAAAAACTCATGCGGTCTAAATTTTTTGATTTCATCTCGAATTGGGTTTCCAACATAGGTGACATCAAGCTCGAATTTTTTAAAAAAAGCGGGTTCAAATGGTAAGATGGAATAAATATGATCAGTAATTGCTTTTAGCTTAATCGCCCTTTTTTGATTCCAAGCCCATACTTTTGGAGGAATGTAATAATGGACAGAAATCCCCTGCATTTTTGCAAAAGCGGCAATCTTCATATTAAAACCCCCATAATCCACCAAAATAATGGCCTGTGGTTTAAAAGAAATTATATCCTCCTTTATCAATTTCAGATATTTTAGAACTTTTCTAAAGCCTAAAACCACCTCCAAAAAACCCATTAATGCTACTTCAGCATAGTCTACTGCAAGTTGAACCCCTGCTTGGGATGAAAAGCTCCCTCCCATCCCCCGAAAAGAAAGTGAAGAGTCTAATTCTCTTAGAGCCAGTACCAAGTTAGATGCGTGAAGATCTCCCGATCGCTCTCCTGAAATAATGTATATCTTTTTTGAATTCAACTTTTGAATTGTTTGAAGTGGCAGTTGACTCCCGTATAATCAAGCCTATCTAAAACTAATAAAAAAGAGTAGGCTGACAACCTACTCCCTCTATTCTAATGATCTATTATTTTAAATCTATTCTCCCAGATACTCTACAAAGTTTCTTGGGGTCTCATAAAGTGTCAATTTGTGAAGCCCTCCAGATTTTGTAATGTCATTAACAGCTGGCTCCAATATTTTCCAAAATTCCATGACAAGATTCTCACAACTAGCCATTTTTCCCTCCATAAAGTCTACATCAAGATTGAGGTTTTTATGATCAACACGATCGATCACCAAAGCTCGAATAATGTTGCTAAGCGCCTTTAAATCCACCACAAAACCAGTATCAGGATCAGGAATCCCTTTCACCATCACGATCAATTCAAAATTATGACCATGCCAATTCACATTGGCACAAGGTCCGAATACTTCGAAATTCTTTTCTTCCGTCCAATTTGGATTCCAAAGTTTATGGGCCGCATTGAAATGCTCTTTTCTACAAACGTAAATCATACCGTTTCAATTAGGCTGCAAAGTTAGAGAAAAGAAGATCAGATTAAGACTTTTACTGAAAAGTAGATTTAACAAAAAAGCCTGATGTTGATCAGGCTTTTAATATTAGGCGTTATTTAGCTTTTGAAAGAAGATCACCAAATGGTCCTCTCTACTCAGGTCAAGTTTATTTTCTTTGATAATAGTTTTAGCTAATTCCTGATCTGACTCAGTCAAAGATTTAAGGATATTATTCGTTCGTATTCTCACAGTCTCTACTTTCTCATTCGAATCAATCAGGTAGAAAGTCTCTTCATAAACGAACATTCGGCCAGGAGTAGGCGCATAGCTGTTCTTTGGAGGAGTCACAAGGTCTGTGTAGAACTTACGAATAAGTGTGTATTTCTCACCTTCTGCAATCACATTTACCAAGTCTTTTGGTCCAATCCCTGGTACAAAATCAAACCCTTTTTTCACCAACAATTTGGT
>CAWUWQ010000086.1:0-3855 GCA_963926065.1 uncultured Algoriphagus sp. | reverse complement strand
TAATAACTTCTAAAATTTGCTCCATCTAAACCAACTTATTTACCCTACTTTGCTGACCAAGTAGACTTAATGTGAAGTATCCAAATCACAGTCATATTATTGATTTACAGCACCTCATCTAAACAAAATTACACTTGATCTTTTATGTAGCGTGCAAGGGTTTAATTTTGTGCAGAGATAAAGAGAAAAACTGATAGGATCCGATTTGGAAAATATGAAGAACGATGGGTGAAGAAGACAGATTCCAAGGATTAGAAGCAATTGTTATTAATTCCTTTAGATACCTTGGATAGAGCTTTAAATATTCCTGAGTTCAGTATCCTTGGTCTTTTAATGTTGAGGTATTTATCAGAATTAAGTCAATTTGTTTTTAATAGCTTTTTGAGACTTCTGATTTTTGCTTATCGGTCTCAAAAGGTACTTTTTGAAAAAATCATCCTTCCTAAATTTAATTTATCCTTTTGATATTCTTATTATTTAAATCAATTAAAAAATCCTCAGAAGGCAAGCCATTCAGCATTTTAGAGAATATCTCAGCAAAAAGAATTAATTGATTATCAAGTATGGAATGATCGCTTTTTGATTTCAATTTGATCTGATCAAACAAGATTGAATATAGGTTATACCTTTCGATTCTGTCTGGCGTAATAACTAAATCCCCAGCATTTTTCACTCGATAAAAATCTTGAATAAGATCTTGCCCAGTAGTGTTAGATAACTCTTGCCATTGAGCTCTGCTGATTTGAAACAAGCTTAGTATTTTAGCTAATCCTTGATTTTGAATCCCGTTGTCTAAAAAGCTTTTAGACAGAATTCCATCCTGCAAACTTGCCCAGTATGTAAATTCCTGAAGGTTCCATTTTAGTAGCTGATCTTTCAATTCTTTTGGCCAATCTTCTTTTAAAAATCGGAGCCGGATCAGTTCGTTCAGATGAAATTCTGTATACTCCAAATAGTTTTTAGAAGCCAATACCTTTTGATTCCATGTTTCTTTTTTTGTTGTAGCGCTGTAATTCCATTCCATTTGGTACAAGTCGAAAAACTCATCCATCCTTGGAACTGAGTCTAAGATTTCTGTTTCGATTTTAATCATGTCTTCTGAAAGGAAACTAAATATTTTATAGGCAGGGGGAAAGGCTGCAAGCGAAGGAACTTGAATATTAACCAGTCGATTGCCCAGCGAATCCTCGAAAATACCGGTATCGTTACTATGCATGTGGCCAGCAAAGTGTATTCCCAGACCAGCAGCTAAGTATGCTTCAGAGATTTCCTTCCCCGGTATACGGTTCAATTGAAATTTAGAAGTGCCAAAAAGTGACTTCAATTCTTCGGATGCACCATCATTAAAGTCCACCAAAGGATAATGACTAAATGAAATCAAGGTTTTATTCAAGCGTTTTGCTTCAGCTGCCACATTTTTGATCCAGTCTAACTGGTGATTTTTTTGATCTTTAGTCAGATTGAATCCAATACTCGAGCTGGTATAATACCCAGATTTTGAGTGGGGTAAATAGACATTTCCATCAATCGCTATTAACCATAGCCCTTCCACAGGCTCAACCAAATAGCTGGCATCGGGAATAACTAATTTGCCACCATCTATCGGAAATGTTCGATGAACTAACTCTTCCAATTCTCTGACTTTGGCAAATGAATAGCCTTCATAATCCAACTTCATAAATGGATGTGACCAAAACAAATCCTTTTCCGAAGGGAAAAACCCGTACTCCTTCAGTTCATTAGTAATCTCTCCATATCCCCAATGTGCGATTTCGGCTGAAATAGCAATCGGCCCTTCAGGCTCTAAGTCAGTGGGGATTTCCGACCAAATCGCTTGTCTATTTCCATCAAGCCCCAAAAAATCGTTTTTACCTCCAACACTTTTGTAAGGACTAACGGGATCGTGATTTCCAGTGGTTATAAAAAAACGCATTTCGTGCTCAATTACATAGGATTCTAAGATTTGCCGAAGCTTTTTCACATTCATGGCTTGCCCATCGTCTGTAAAATCTCCAGGTAATGCCACTAGTTTGATCTCCTTCTTTACCAACTCATTCAGCGCTGCAAAAAGAGCAAAGTAATTTTCATTGAAAAGTCTCGTGGAATTGAGCTGTGCCTCCATCATTCGAATAGTCGCATATTTTCCAGTTTTAGGGTTTAAAATACCTCTGAATTCGGTTGAATTCAAGTCAGCATAAACATCTTGTAGGTGGATATCGGAAAGAAAAGCGACTTGAGCCGAAGGCAAAGCTTGCCCATATGTAGCTAATGGTATGGCGTATTCAAGACCTAAAAAAAGGATTAAACTTAGCGATTTATAATTGGTGATTTTCATGGAGATAAAAATGAAAAAAAGCAGGCTTGTCTTAAAGATTGCCTGCTTTATAGAAATTACCTGTGTTGAGTTTACTTGATTCGCTCATACTTACCTTCTCCAAAACTTACTTGATAAGTGGATTCAAATAGCTGAGAAGGATAATAATAATCAGTTGAAATTACTTGAGCTCCAGAAGCTTTTGCTTTTTCAAATTGACTGTAGTCGTTTGTTCTGGCTTGTTTGGTATCGGCGTCAGCTCGTGTTCGGATCATATAACCCTTGGCAACTAAGTCCTGAATCTTTTCAAAGCTTCCAATGGGATCGTTGATGACCATAAAACCTGCATTTGGATTGCCAGCCGGTACATTGACAAATAGTATGGCATCTGTTAGATCGGGATGATTCGCTAGATAGCGATTGGTTTTGGTATCGTTTTCATCCAGCACAAATAGAAACCTGCCTTTTACTTTATCAAGATCTGGCCAACCTTTACCAAGAATAGCTGTCTCTAGTGATTTACTTTCCCCCATTACCAGTTCTGGTGTGATCAGCTTATTCAAAGGTAAAACCGAACGAATCTCCATATCAATACTATCCAAAGCAGTAGCAGTAAATGGGAGCGGAGCAAGCATTCCTGGAATCGGACTGTCCTTGGCATTGATCAAAATGAAGATCGGAGTGTGATCCGGATTAGCAATACTCCAAGTTAGTAGTTCGCTTAGTGCATCTTTAAAGAGTAGATGGTGACTTCTAAAATCGATGTCTTGCGCATGGAAAAGCTTTAAACCTGGCTCTTGAAGTTTGTTTTCTACATCATAAGGCATTGGTGTGATTCCTTGGGATTTCATTATTTCCAAGCCTTTTGGATTAGCATATCTTCCTCCTTTTGGATCATGACTTACGTCTAATTCCAGATTTCGCATTCCCAAATCCAATTGATCGGAAAGTGGGATATGCTCATATTGCAACGATTGGGAAATAGCTGGATTCATTTTTTCTAAATAATCCAAGATGCCTTTTTCAATCGCTATTTTATAGCTGTTGTGGCTACCAATCACTTGAATCTCGTTCAGTTTCACTGGAGCTTTTTGAATGAAATTTACAGAAATAAGAAATCCGATTACCACCGGGATACCAAGAAGGATTCTATTAGTCATTTTTTGAAGGTTAAAATTCATACTCGAAAGTTCACCCATTGTTATTTCAAAAGCCTTTTTTCCAGTTCAAGTAATTGTTAAGATTTTATGCAAGATTGACTTATTTCCAAAAGATTAATCTAAAGTTATTCTTTCATTAAATCGGAGCCTCCGTAAGTTAAAAAGGGTGTTCCTTGAAGTAAACATCCTAATTTCGAGGATGAAGAAATCAATTTTATATCTGCTTATTTTTCTACCAATTTGCCTTTTTGCGCAGGAAAAGTCCAGTTTTAAGCTTCACTCACATAATGATTACCTCCGCAATGTGCCGTTTTGGGAGGCATACAGCGTGCCTTGTCAGTCTATTGAGGTGGATGTGATTTTGGAGAATAATCAATTGAT
>CAWUWQ010000085.1:0-3466 GCA_963926065.1 uncultured Algoriphagus sp. | reverse complement strand
ATACCAATGAGGCTTATCTGGATGCTATTACCTTCAAACCCTTAGATAGATTTTCCTACCTAACTACTAAAGAAGCGTTCAATAATGCTTTTGTGGGTAAAAATGCTGGTCATGGTTTTGGATTTTCTTTTGATGCGACTGAAAGACTATTTCTTTCATATGTCTTTAGCGAAGCTCCAGCGGGAAAAGATGGCTGGCAGCGTGGCTGGGAAATAATAGGAATGAATGGGAAGTCTATTCCTGAATATAAAACTGCTTCTGGAGGATATGATTTCCAATTAGGTCCCACCGATCCCGGTATCACAAATACATTCACATTCAAGCTCCCGGATGGCAGTACAACAACCAGAACAAACATTAAAGCTGAATACCAGTCAAACTCGGTCCTTCATCAAGAAATCATCTCGGTTGGGGCAAAAAAAGTTGGCTATTGGGTGTATCAAAGTTTCAAAGCCACTGCCGGACTATCCCCAACCTCAAGTAATGAAGTCAAGAGTTCTATGGAGTTTTTCCAAGCTGGAGGCATAGATGAGCTGATTATTGATTTGCGATATAATGGAGGAGGTTCTGTGGCTGTAGCTGAGCAAATTATGAATTACTTGATTCAAGCCACAAACGGCAATCGTCTGATGTACACGAATAAATTGAACTCGCTTAAAACATCCTTGCAATCCAGTACGATTTTTAAGAAGGTAGGAGGGTTGAGCCTGAGTAGAGTTCTTTTTATCACTTCTAGAGGATCAGCATCTGCTTCTGAATTGGTGATCAATAGCCTTGATCCTTATATGGATTTAGTTTTAATCGGTGATAATACCTTTGGTAAGCCAGTGGGTTCTTTCCCACTTTCTAGGTATAATAAAACCCTAGTAGACACTAATGTAGAATTAGTCCCCATCACATTTGCAACGGCCAATTCCCAAGGCAAAGCAGAATATTTTGATGGATTTCCAGCAGACTTCACTGTTGGCGATTCCCCACAATTCAATTGGGGAGATCCGGGTGACTTACGATTTGGTGCAGCAATTCAATTCATCCAAAACGGAACAATCAATGCCCGAATGAGAAATTCTTACTTCAGGCCTAAATGGGAAATGATTGATGCATTTAAAGGCTTGCAGCAAGAATTTCCTGCTTACTAAAACAAAAAATCCCGATTTGAAAGAGTCGGGATTTTTTGTTGGATAAAGGGTAAAGCTTTCTTTAAACCTATTTCTTTTGACGCGCTATTAAAACATCCATCACCTCATCCAATTCATACCCCTTAGCCTCCAAAAGAATGAGGTAGTGAAACATCAAATCCGCTGCTTCGCCTAGGAACAGGTCCTTGTTATCATCCTTCGCTTCGATTACAATCTCCACAGCCTCCTCTCCTACTTTCTGGGCAATTTTATTGATGCCCTTTGCAAAAAGTGATGCAGTGTAAGATTTGTCTGAAGGATTATTTTTCCGGTCTTTGATGATCGCACGAAGCTGATCGATAAATCCAGTTTTTGAGGAATTGACTTCATCAAAGCAAGTATCCGATCCAGTATGGCAAACCGGGCCGATTGGATTTGCCTGTATAAGAATCGAGTCTCCATCGCAGTCATCTGTCATACTTACCAATTCCATGAAGCTACCTGAGGTTTCTCCCTTTGTCCAAAGCCGTTCTTTACTTCGGCTGAAAAAGGTGACCTTTCCGCTTTCCTGAGTTTTGGCCAAAGCTTCCTCGTTCATATAGCCTTGCATCAGCACTTTACCACTCAAGGCATCCTGTACGATTGCTGGGCCGAGCCCATTCATTTTCTTAAAATCTATGTTCATATTCTTAAGCCTTTGCCATTTTCAAAACCTCGAAGGTTTTGGCGTTTAATTATAATCTATTTTAAAAATCCCATTTTTTCGGAGAAAACCCTCCGAGGTCGGAGAGACCTCAAAGATTAAGACTACTTCCGAATACTAATACCTTCCCCATCCAAATAACTCTTCAAACTTGGAATCGAAATTTCTTTAAAATGGAAAATACTTGCTGCCAAAGCTGCATCTGCTTTCCCGAAGGTAAACACATCTTTGAAATGTGCCATATTTCCAGCACCGCCAGAAGCAATTACAGGAATAGACAACATAGAAGAAATCTCAGCTAAAATTTCATTGGCGAAGCCCGACTTGGTTCCGTCATGATCCATGGAAGTAAGCAATATCTCCCCAGCGCCACGATCGCAAACTTCCTGCGCCCAAGCTTGGGTCCGAAGCAAAGTGGCTTTCCTTCCTCCATGTGTATGTACAAAATCAATTCCATCCACATTCCGAGTATCTATAGCAACGACTACACACTGGGAACCAAACTCTGCTGCCATTTCATTTATGATTTGGGGATTTTTCACCGCAGCTGAATTAATAGAAATCTTATCAGCTCCTGCATTGAGTAGCAGTTTCACATCTTCCACAGTTGAGATTCCTCCACCTACTGTAAATGGAATATTGATTGCCTTAGCAATCTTCGTTACCAATTCAGCCAATGTCTTCCGTTTATCCACAGTCGCAGTAATGTCTAGAAAGACCAATTCATCCGCTCCCTCGTCAGAGTAGATTTTTGCCAGTTCAACGGGATCGCCAGCGTCTCGAAGATCCACAAAGTTGACTCCTTTGACTGTACGGCCATCTTTGATATCTAGGCAGGGAATGATTCTTTTGGTTAACATCTTTTGAATTGGTATTTAAAAACTTCAATATTCATTCTTCTGCATTCGGCATTGGAATTTACGAACTACGATTTACGAGATTGAATTGAACCTCACCCTAGGGTCTTTACCCTCTATATTTTAAATGGTTTGGAATAAATAAAGAGAGTCAAACGGACGGAAATCTCGTAAATCGTCAGTCGTAAATCATACATAATATGAGTTAACCTTTTCAATTCCCGAATGAAGAAAGCTCCTCCAACGTCACTCTCCCCTCGTAATAAGCCTTGCCTACAATCGCCCCGTAAACACCAATTTTCTCTAATTCTTCAAGATCTTTAAGTGAAGACACTCCTCCACTCGCGATCAATTTTAGTCCAGGAATTTCTTGAAGAATTTCCTGATAAAGTTCTACGGATGGTCCTTGAAGCAAACCGTCTTTGGCTACGTCGGTACAGATCACAAAGCTGATTCCTTTGGATACGTAGTCTTTGATAAAAGGAATCAAATCTTCTGATGTAGTCTCTTCCCAACCACCAACCGCTATTTTTCGATCTTTGGCATCTGCTCCCAAGATGATCCGCTCAGTTCCGTATTTCCGAATCCATTCTTGAAAAAGAGTTGGGTTTTTTACGGCAATACTTCCACCAGTCACTTGGGTTGCTCCTAATTCAAAGGCCTTTTCGATTTCTTCATTTGCTTGAATTCCTCCACCAAAGTCCACAGTCAAACTGGTCTGACTGCAAATTCCTTCTAAAACAGATGCGTTTACGATTTTCTTAGCTTTGGCACCATCCAAATCCACC
>CAWUWQ010000084.1:0-3935 GCA_963926065.1 uncultured Algoriphagus sp. | reverse complement strand
GAAGATTGAGTTGTCCTGTACCCAAAGTGACATCATTTTCAGTTGGTGTAGTCCCAGATAGATTGCCATTTATTCCTTTTCTGAGGTCTTTCACATGCATGAGTTTAAAACGATCCCCGTATTTTTCCAATAAAGCAGCTGGATCAGCTCCAGGAAAGAATGTCCAAAGGATATCCATCTCGAAGCTGACATATTCAGGATTTGTTTCTTGCACGATCAAGTCAAAAAGTGACCCTTCCCCAAAAGGTTGAAATTCATAACCATGGTTGTGATAGCAGAATGTAAGTCCATGATCTTCTTTAAGGATTTTTCCCACAGAGTTAAAGTCTGATATGGTTTTTCTTGCATCCGCTTCAGTGAATGGAGCTTCATGAGGCGCCCAAGCTACCCGAACAAAGGATGCTCCCAAGATTATGGCATTCTGCGCTACCTCGTCAGTCTTTTCCATTAGATCAGTATAACCCACTCCGAATGAGGAACAATGCATCCCCCGCTCATCTAAAAGTGATCGAAGCTCGGTAGCTGTTTTTCCAAACAAATTTGAGAATTCCATGTCTGTGATGCCCATAGCTTGTAGCGTATCCAAGGTGGCGGCTACATCTTTTGAAAAACTCTTTCGGTAAGTGTATGAAACCATTCCGGGCTTTTCAGTAAAAAGTAGCTCCTGCGAAAAACTTTCTGAAATAGCGAGAAGGAAAATTAAGGAGCAGACGAGCTTACGAACACTGAATACCATGATGTATATATTTTTGAAACAATAAGATAATGGGAATTTGGAATAGGAAGTCTATTTATTTTATAGGGAATGCAATTCCTCTACTCTTCCTTCATAGTCAAATTGTAAATCCTCATGAAGTCCGTCAATGAGCTTCACCGCTTTTTTAAGCTGCATCTGATAAAGATTATCAAGTACAGCATGTTGATGTTCCAAAAAGCCATTTTCTTTCAATTGCTCACAGAAAAATAGAATCACCTCGATCTGATTAGTTTTACTCTTAGTCAATTTCAGCAGCTTATTCATTTTTCTCCGAATCTTCTGAGATGATTTTTTAGCATAGTAGTAATGATCTGATCGGGCATTTTGAAATTCCGCTAACAGGTCTTCCTGAGCCATCTCTACAAATAAACCAGGATTATCTTTTTCGTTTAGTTTAAAAAAGAGGAAAGACTTATTATCTCGACTAAACTTGGATAGCTCTAATATTACCTCAATTAGTTCTTTTTCAGGTAAGTATGAAAGTTCTTTTTTAAGCTGTGCTAAACTTGGGATTTGCATTTCTGCTCTTCAATTAAAGGGTTTGAAAAAGATAAATCGTCAACATGCCCCAGCCTGTACCAGTCACCATGCTCAAAATTGCCAATAAAACGGCATGTGGCATAAGGTCTTTGCGGTAGGCCGCAGTCACAGCTGGTGCAGTGGAAATACCTCCTAGATTAGCCATGGAAGCGATGGGTACCCAAACTAAATTAAGTTTGAGAATTTTTGCGCAGATCAGCATTCCTACAAAATGTAGAATTAACCAGATCACTACTAGAACCACAAACTCCCAAGGCAAACTCAGATTGCTGAAATCCAATCGCAAGCCTAAAATTGCCATTACCAATACGATACAAATTCCTCCCAATTGAAGAGAAAAGCGTGTATTCCAAAGTTTGAAGATGTTTCCTAAGACTAATCCAATTATGGATAGGCTAACTACCATCCCAAGAAAGGAAATGTTTAGAAAGAAAATAAATGAAGCTATTCCAAAGAATATCAAAAGGGTAATCCAAGGATATATTTTCCTTCCACTACTTTTCAAATCTAATGTAGACTGATCTGGAATAGGATCATTGATTCCAAAAAGTGTACTTAAGGTTTCCCCTTTTTTGATAAACTGAAACATTAATATCGTCCAGATATTCACAAGAATATTATCTAAAACCAAAACAGAAAGGAAAAGTGATTCTGGCGTTTCGGCTAATTCTTTCAAAATCAACTGACTTGTACTTCCTCCGATCCAGCCTCCAACGATTGGCACTAAGCCTTTCCAATAACTTTGACCTACAAATAGATCTGAAGACACTGGATCTACTCCTGAAAATGCCAAAACCAAAATCACCGGAAGTGTGGCGATGATGGCTGAACCAACAAAAAACAGAACCAAAGGCCTAATGCCTACTATGGCTAATTGTCTTAATGGCAAGGCACTCATCACTGCCAAAAGCGTAATCGGGATAATCCAATTGCGACTTAAGGAGTGTAAATACACTGATGAAAGGTCCCAACCGAAGAGGTGAGTGAACCCGGCTGGGATCACATATGCAAAAAGAATTGCCGGAAACCAATCCAATATTTTCTCTACAATTCTATTTTTTACTTTGCTGATCCTCAGTACAAATAATACTGTCAGTAAAACAATCGCAGTAGCTATCCAGTTGAAATTCTCCATTAATTAAATGATTGGCTTAAAATCCCTAAACAGGTCTGGATTCCTTCCAGATAGTTTCCCACTCGGATATTTTCATTCGGGGCATGAATACTGTTGTCAGGATTTGGAATCCGAACTGAAACTGCCGGAATCCCCAAGATATTGATAAAAGGTGCCATTGGTTGTGAGCCTCCAGTTAATCGAGTTTTGATGTAATTCTCTCCAAAAACAAGGCTCATTCCTTTTTCCAACCAATGCCCAAAACCTGATTCCATCTCAGCTCGAAAAGGTTCAGAACCGATTCGATAGTCGAATGAAATTAATTCTGAATATTCCTTTCGCTCTTCATCTGAGGGCTCCCCTTCTACAAAATGATAGCCTTGATCTGCGATAAATTGTCTGACTAATTCTACCTGACGTTCTGCAGGAGTTTCTTTTACGGTACGCATATCTATTTCGATAATGGCTTCGGAAGGTATTATAGTCCTTACCTCTTTTCCCACCCAAGCAGCACGCATTCCCCGAATATTCAATGATGGAAATTGCATTGCTTCTTGATAACTGTTGCCCACTTTTTCGGCGGCAGCGATTCCTAATTCGGATTGGATTTCTTGCATACTTTCCGGCACCGCAGCCATCGCTTTCAGATCTGCTTCGGTGAATTCAACCCCATCATAAAAACCAGGAATGAGAACTTTTCCAGTTTCATCTTTCATTGCAGCAAGTAGCCTTGATGCAGTAAAAACGGGATTTGGAGCGAAATTTCCGTATTGACCACTATGCAAATCATCTTTTGCACCAAAGATTTTTAGGGTTATTGTAGCAATTCCCCTTGCTCCAAAAGCAAGATTGGGAAGATTGGAAAAGTGGCGTGTGCCGTCCATGATTAAGACTCCGTCCGATTCGAAAAGCGTTTTATTTTGAGCCACGACCTTTGCTAGTTCGGGAGAACTGAATTCCTCTTGAAAGTCTAAGATAAACTTCAGGTTGATAGCGGGGCTGATTCCTTTTTTCTGGAGAATATCCAAGGCTGAAAGAAATGTCATTGTTGGACCTTTGGAGTCTGAAGCAGATCTTGCAAAAATCTTCCATTCAGGATCAATTTCCCCATCGATGAAATTCCAATTGATTGGTTCCCAATTTCCATTAATATCTTCCATCAGTTCAGGAATGTAGGGGCTTTCCTGATTCCAAGCTGAAGAGTCCACTGGTTGCCCATCCACTTGCATATAGATTAGAATCGTCTTCTTCTTTGGATCAATTTTTCCTTGAGCGAAGAGATGAGGAACACCGTTTGAAGTCAAAATTTGGGTTTTAAATCCTCGCTTTTCCAAAGCGGCCTTGGTCCATTCTAAGTTTAATTGAGTATCAGAAGGCACTTTCCCATTATTGGGAATACTTAGATACTCGCGAAATTCAAGGAGTGAATTGCGTAGCTCAGATTCTGATGCTTCGATTATATCAGATTTACTTAATTGCGCATTTGACGGTATGCTCAAACCAAAAAACAGGAGTATAAACGCA
>CAWUWQ010000083.1:0-2610 GCA_963926065.1 uncultured Algoriphagus sp. | reverse complement strand
AGCCTTAATCGTCCCCTTTTCAGTGACCTCCCATTGGGTTTCTTTTGAAATTTTCCCATTGACCAGTAATCCATTTTCTTCCAAAACTCGGGTCAAGCGATTTACTTGAATCTGCTTGCTCAGGCTAAACATTCCCCAAGGACCGAAAGATGAGAAAATCATAAATATTGCCAACGAGATCGGGATGACTTTAATGTCCTTTTTTCCGAAGGTGAAATAGATCGCTATAAAACATAGCCAAATGCCAAGAAGCGCGATAATATATCGATTCACCGTCAACCCATAATCTTCTATTCTGATCTCAATAGCAAGAAAAAGTAGAATAATAAGTGGAAAAAGGAGAATGTAAAAAGCCTTGTAAAAGAGTTTGATCCAGCCGCTTTCTTTGAATTCTTGGTAAGGGAAAAGTAACAGGTTGGTGAAAATGCCAAGGACGGAAATGGCTATGATCATATAGCTCACGATTCCCTGAGGCCAGTCCCAGGTTAGGATGATTTTTCCACCATAGACATAAAGTATCAAAAGGTAGCAAAGCAAAAGTGGGATCAGTACAAATTGGGTAAATACCCGAATTCCTCTGGGATAATCTTCGGAGGAGAATTCTTGCTTGAATTCCGAAGGAACCCCAGCTAGGAAAAACCAAGTATTAAAGACTCCAACGGTGAAGAAAAAGAGTTGTGCGAAAGTTTTGGGATCAATCTCGGCATCAAAAAGCGCCATGATAGCAAGAAGGGCGAATAAAATCCCTAAGAATATAACGGCAGAATAGAGCGCTCCTAAAACCAAACGAAGAAAGAGCACCTTGTTGTAATTCCAGAAACCGAGCTGATCTTTACTTTTGGAAAAGGGCAGAATTGCGACGAAAAGATGGATTGTCAGATTGTAGGTCAAGTATCTGATGTAAGGTACCCGGTTAGTGTCGAAGCTGAATTCTTCGGGAAAGCTCCAGTAAATCAATCCAAGAAATAAAATCCCACCTAGTTGAATTAAGCCACGTGTTCTTGTACCTAGCTGGCGAATCTCGGAGAGGATTTGGAGGCAGAAAAAAAGAGGGATGCCTAATGCTAAAGTGAGGAGAAGATTGACAAGCCTAAGTTGCTCTTCAAATAGCTCTAATTCCACCAGATAGATGGCGATCATCGTACCAATCAGCCCAGAAGTAATACTGAGTGGAAATCGGCGAAAGGTTCGGCCGGCTTCAATGGCAACATTGGAAAGTGAGGGAAATTTCATGGATATAAATTGATTATTCCTTGCCGTTATTAAGATAATAATTGATCATCCAATCAATGCCAAAGCGATCTTCGAAGCACCTAAAATAGGCCCCCCAGAATGTTTTTTGGTATTCCATTTCTATGTTTCCTTGGTCAGATAGTGCTTGAAAAAGATCCTCACCCTCTTCAATTGAATCTAGATTAAGTGAGATATAATTATGGTTGTCTGGTTTCCAGATATGCCCCGCAGATGGGAGGGTGTCACCAGCCATGATTAGCAGGTCTGTTCCGATTTCCCATTTCACGTGCATGACCCGGTTTCTTTCAGATTCTGAAAGTTGATCCATGCCTTCCATCGAGTGGAAGTAACGGATTCCACCAAGGAATTTACCTCCAAAGATGGGTTGATAAAAAAGGAAAGCTTCCTCTGCTTTTCCATCAAAATTGAGGTAAGGATTAATTTTCATAGCTGTTGATTTTTGGGTGGGAGAAGGTAAAAAATTTTGTTGTAAAATTCAGACGATGGTTAGCTATCCGGTTCTGGAATTACATTTAAGTTTTTTAAATATCAAAAACAGAGACACTTCGGTTTATGTGTTAAAGTTGGATAATATGACCTTACTTAAATTTTATAGCTAAATCTTTTGGGGAATTAATTCCACGATCTGTGACCATTATTCCGCATGATCTAGCGAAAAGCTATAAGGCGATCCCTCTCAGTTGGATATATTGCTTGATTTTCCTTTAGGTATCAAATTAGAGCTATAGATAGTGTATTCAGCCATAGAAAGAACCGAACTCTGAATTACTATACTGCCTACTGTTACTACCGATTATTCGATTGATCCTAATATTAGGAATCTGTTTATGGTTACTAATTAATTTTACACTTAATTATGAAAAAATTAACACATTTATTTTCCGCTAATTTTGCCCACTTAATGGCTTTTTCCAATAAAGGAATGAAAGTCGTTATACGTGAAGACGCTGGCGTCGATTTATCAAATTATGATACGTATGCTTGGGTTGCGAATGTGGAAAATATTCCTAGTGGATATGCACTTTTCAAACCAAATGGAACACTTATATTCAATAATACCTCTTCGAGAAAAATGATCAAAGATGCTGTTGAATTTCAGATTAAAGCAAGAGGTTTTGCAAAAAACGCTATGAATCCTGAGATGTTGGTAAATTTCATAGTATTGGAAGAAGATACCGAACTGAGAACCTATGTGATGAATAACACTCAATATTATTTAGGATTCGGACCTAGATCGGAAGCTATAAAAATGGTACCAGTAAAAGCAGGAACGGTCTTGATCAACTTCCTAGATGCCAGAACTGGAAATCAACTTTGGCAAGGATTTGCTTCAGGAGCATTGAATTCTGAAGACGT
>CAWUWQ010000082.1:0-9566 GCA_963926065.1 uncultured Algoriphagus sp. | reverse complement strand
ATAAATATAAACTCCAACCCAATTCAAATGAAAAAGTACCTCTTATCCCTCAGTATCCTAGCAGTCGTTGCTTGCTCTTCTGAGAAATCAACAGATCAAACTGATCATGACATGAACAGCATGGACTCTACAACTATGGATCATTCCGAGCATGAGCCCAAGCCAGAAGCTTCCAAAAGTCCTCGAACTGCAGCTATGGCTATGATCGGCGGCAACCATATCCACATTGATTATTCCTCCCCTAGTGTCAGAGGAAGGCAAGTTTTTGGTGGATTAGTCACCATGAATGAAGTCTGGGTAACTGGCGCTCATAAAGCTACCTCTATTCAGATTGACAAACCGGTAACGATTAATGGCGAGCGTATTGAAGTAGGGAAATATGGTTTTTTTACTATCCCCGGTAAAGATGAGTGGACAGTAATCCTAAATCAAGTTTGGGATATGCATTTGGCAGATGATTACGATCAAAGCAAGGATGTGATGCGATTCAGTGTCAAACCTGAGAACTTGTCTGAAACAGTAGAAGCGCTTACTTTCGAAGTGACTGAAAAGGACCCCAAAACGACGCGAATCAGCATGGCTTGGGATAAAATCAGAATCAGCTTTGAAGCAGTGAATGCAGATTAAATGAGAAAAAACAACCAATTCTACGCACGGAAAATTCATCGATTTTTAGGCGTTTTTATAGGAATCCAATTTATCTTCTGGACGATCTCGGGCTTGTATTTCAGTTGGACGGATATCGATGAGATTCATGGGGATCAGTTCCACGCAACCCACATGATGCATCAATCAGTCAGTGACTTGGTGAACCCAGCTAGCCTTGATTCCTCCCTTGAAATCTCAACAATGGAGCTCCGGTTTGTCCGGCATCAGCCCTTTTATTGGGTGAATGAAAAACAGCTTTTCAATGCTAAAACTGGAGCTCTTCAAGGTGAAATCTCCGAAGAAGAGGCTAAGGAAATTGCTCAAATCTACATCAAGGGTGATTATGGAATTCGAAATGCGGAATACCTGACCGAGACCGATTCACATCATGAATACCGAGGTCGTCCCCTCCCCGCTTGGGCGATTCACTTTGAGCACCCCGAAAATCTAACGGCCTATATCGATGCCAAAAGTGGGAATTTTGAACGGGTACGACACCGAAGCTGGCGCTGGTTTGACTTCCTCTGGATGTTCCATACTATGGACTATGCCGGCCGGGATAATTTTAACAATCTTCTGCTTCGGGTGTTTTCTCTAGCAGGATTGGCAGCGGTCGGTTCAGGATTCACCTTGTTTTTTATGACGAGGAAAAATAAAAAGAGAGTATAAAGGAATTGGGGAATAGGAGATTGAGAGAATAAGAGATTGGGGAATAGGGATTAGAGATTAAGAGATTAGAAAATAAAGATTATATATATATATAGAGAATACAAATACTAAAAAATGACAAATTTAAAAACCACCCTTTTCCTAGCATGTGCGGTAAGTTTCACTTTTGCCTGCTCGGAGAAAACTTCAAACCAACAAGAAGAGACACAGGAAATGCAGGATTCCGAATCTACTGCAGCCATGGAACCCATGCCTGCTGCCTCTGTATCATTTAGCAACGAAGAGACTACAGCAATCATTAATTCTTACTTGGATCTGAAAGATCAACTCGTAGCTACAGACGGTGAGAAAGCCAGCGCCGCTGCTAAGAGTCTGCTTTCAGTTTTAGAGAAATCTCAGACCCAAACCAAGGAGAGTCTGAAGGTTGCTGTGGAACAAATCGCTAATTCCACAGATCCGGAAGAGCAGAGAATAGCCTTTGACTTAGTATCTCAGCAAATTTCGATCGTGGCAAAAAGTGAAGTGCTCACGGAAGGAAAACTGTACAAGCAATACTGTCCGATGGCTAAAAACAATACAGGAGCTTTCTGGCTGAGTAGTTCGCAGGAAATCAGAAATCCATATTTCGGCGACAAAATGCTGAAATGCGGTTCGGTGGAAGAAGAGATTTAAAGTAATTCTCCAATTTATCTAGTCATCAAAAGTCTCTGGATAAACTGGAGACTTTTTTAATTTATTTACCTTCATTTAGCCAAATATATTTATCCGAAATTGCACCAGTAAAAGGCAAAAAGCGTCTTAATGTACGGTAAACACTAGCATTGCAGGTACTTCGGTCATCCGTCGTCGGTCTTCCAGCCAGATAAGCAAAGGAAAGAGGTCACTGCCATCATTGCGGATAATCAGATAACCAAATATCTGTCCTTGGAATATCTATTTGAAGTTCAAATTCTTTTGATTTGAATGATAAAGTAAAAGGTTTGGTTAGATATACCAATGAGTTAGCTTTTGAAAACAAATCCAAATCTGTTGAAAAAGACAATCTCTAAACTAAATTTTCTTAAATCAAACCATTGTAATTTTCTGTCATTCAGGATTAATGGCTTAGTAATGTTAATATTGTAAAATGAATTTTACGGACACACCAAACCAGTACCTAGATAAGCTGAGTAAGCAAAATAAGAATCCTAAGTATATCAGTGGTCAGCAACATATTGACCATTCACAGTCATTCCAAGGTAATATCGAAAACTTCATTGGCTTTGCCCAAGTGCCTATAGGTCTAGCCGGCCCCTTACTTTTGAACGGCACAGCCGGGATTAGTAAGCATTGGGTCCCGATGGCGACGACAGAAGGAGCCCTTGTAGCATCTTATGATAGAGGCATAAAGGCAGGCTCATTAAGCGGAGGATTTATATCCAGAACTATTTCCAATAAAGTACAGCGGAGTCCATATTTTGAATTTGATAGCTTGATAGATGCTTTGCACTTTGCGACCTGGATAAAATCTATCGAGCCCTTAATAAGTACTGGAGTTAGCCAAGCTAGTAGCTACGCCAAGCTTTTAGACATAGAAGTTTTGCACGAGGGAAATGGGGTACATGTAACTTTTTCTTTCGAAACTGGTGCTGCAGCAGGTCAAAATATGGTGACCTTAGTTACTGATCAGGTTTTGAGACAAGTTTTAGATCAAGCACCTCTGAAACCAACTCTCTTTTATATAGAGGCAAATATGTCAGGGGATAAAAAAGCAAATTTCAGGTCTCTAAGTAATGTGAGAGGACGGAAAGTAATTTCTGAAGTGGTGGTTTCGAAAGAAGTTATTCAGAAGGTACTCAAATCAACTGCTGAGAATATTTCAAAATTCTGGCAGACAGGAACCTTGGCTGCCATCCAATCTGGTGCAGTGGGTAATCCTGCACACATCACAAATGCCCTTACTGCCATTTTCATAGCATGTGGTCAAGATGTGGCTTGCATTGCAGAAGCAGCTGTTGGGATTGGTAGAATGGAGGCTAAAAGTAATGGTGATTTGTATGCATCGATGACATTACCAGGATTGATTGTAGGTACTGTTGGAGGCGGCACGGGATTGCCTACACAAAGGGAATCTCTGGAATTAATGGATTGTAGTACACCTGAAGATGTTGGGAAGTTTGCGGAAATTTGTTGCGCAGTGGCCTTGGCTGGAGAATTGTCTATCGGTGCAGCTATAGCAGAGGGTCATTTTGCAGCTGCGCATAAAGCACACGGTAGAAAAAGAATAATGCAAAAAGACAGCTCATTGAACTTTGCCTAGGATAAGAATTTTATAATCCAGCTTTTCTATCAAAAAAAAAATTATTACTCACCTCGGCGTAAGATATTACCTTTCCACTTTGATGATCAATAAGAAGCTGGGTGTAATCCGGGATAGCTATCGGGAGCAATTACACCCTACTATCCTTTGGAATTCGTAATTCCATTTCCAAAAAATTCAACACCCTTCAGGGTTGTTATCTCCACCATCATTTCCCTATTCCCTCAGTTTCACCGAGGGCTATTGAAAGTTTCGATCGCTTCGGGATCTTTATTTATGATTACAGGCTGATGCGATTGGATGAAAGTCTCTAACAAATGAAAGAATAAGAGACACTTTCCTATCAAGATACTAGAAAGTTAAAGCAGGCTACCATCCTTGAATTCACAACTGTCTGGACTATTATTTTTATGGTTTTAACACGAATTTAATGGTATTGAAACTTTATTGTTTTATGATAAGCATCACAGGAGGATAGTATCCGGATGGCTGAGCCGTTCGGGATTTTCGGTTTTGGACTGGTTTGCAAACCGTTAAGAAAATGACTTAGCTCCCGAGGTACGAGGGAGATCCAGTCATTTTTAGGTGCGCAAGGCAGCCCAAAATTCCGCTGTCTATTCATTTAAAATCAATGTAGGAGCTGCCAGCGGAAAGAAAAGACTGAGGCTCAAGGCTTTTTGGTTACTTTTTGGCCGCCAAAAAGTGACAAAGATAGACTTCTAGAAGTTGGCTAGATGAGCTAGGAACATTGAAACTTCGCTTTAGAAAAATAGGCGTCCACCTTTATACTATAAAGTTTTAGTCTAAAACTCATTTTGCATTTTTCCCAAAAGTCAGGGTAGAACCATTTTTATACCCTATTGCAAGCTGGCTCTTTACCTTTTCAGCCTATTATCCATTAGTTTTCAATATCAATTATCTGCTGAATCAAATCCGATAAATTTGAATCATTAAAATCTGCTTGTAAATAAAAAGGATGGTAGATTACTTCCTTTCGCTTTACGTAAGCGGTACTGAGTCCCGCTTTCTTTGCTCCAAATAAATCCCAATCATGTGTTGCAACCATTACAATATCGGAAGGTCTTAATCCTTCTTGCTTAGCTGCTGATAGGTAAATATCCTTGAAGGGTTTATACTTTTTAACATCGTCGACAGAGTAATACGAATCAAAAAGGTCAATTATTCCTGCATTGGAAAGTTGTTCCTTTATCATGGCCAATGATGAATTTGAAACGGCAATGACACGAATGTCATTTTCCCTCAATAGTCTAAGTGCTGGTGGCACATCCTCGTAAGCAGGTAATTTTCTAAATTCTCCAAGTATCTCGGTCTTTATCTTTTCACTTAAAGGTTTATTGTTCTCGAAAAAAAGATTCTCCAAAGCAACTTCAGCTAATTCTCCGAAATTCTTGTATTCGTCCATAATCCCCATAATACTGGAGCTATACAATAAGTTTGTAAACCAATATTTCAGAACATATTTATCCTCAAAGTGCTTGTCAAACTGCTGCTTAAGTAAGCTTAGGTTCAATAGGGTTTCATTCATGTCGAAGAATACTGCTCTTTTCATTTTTTAGCTATCTGTATATTATTCAATGTATAGATTTGTAGTGTCGCTCTCACGCTTGCTTACAACATTTCGCTATCACCTAGAATGGCTGATATTTTTTAATTAGTTGAATCTAATTATCATATTTAAAAATCCAATGTATCCAGTAGACTTAGTATTTGATCGAACCCTTTTGAGTTGTCTTGAAAATGGTTGACACGTTTGTTCCGATAGCGTTGCGATTTGCTAGCCAAGCCCCACCTCGGAGTAGAATGCTTTCCTAAGCTTATGCCCAGTAAAAAGGCCGAAGATTGCTCTGCGGCCCAGTAGTATAAAGTACAATCCTGCATTGTTAAGTTTAAAAAAGCTGATTTTTTAAACCATTAGGCGGGTTATTCCCGATTACCTTTTTGCTCAAAGCCTTTTCTGAGGTCTTCCAAGATTGCTTTGGCTCCAGTTACATTCATTCGTACACCCATTTTCGCCGTAGCATAACAAGCCACTGAAGAGGTATAGACTTCCAAACATGCCACATTTCAGTGTCGCTCAGATCGTCCTGCAGCTGAACCGCTGCGGTGACAAAAGGCTTCAAATGAAGGTAGGCCGCCAATTTGGCAGTTTTGATTTGCACTAGTACTTAGCCTCCCGAAACGAAGCATTAAAAATCCAACCGATCCAAACATGAAGAAAAAAAAACACAAAACATACTGATACAAATAAGATAATATGGGATTGCCGTTTGTAATAAATTTTCATTTTCCAAAACAATTAATTGGTTTCAAAACATCTCTATTAGAGGCATTGGACAGTTTAGAAAACAGATTGGATTTTCACCCTTTTGCAAAATATCAATTTTCATCTTAACAACCTTTGGACTAAAAACACGAAAGAGTTTTTTGAGTTTTGGTATCCACTTATTCACTCAATCATACTTCCACCAGACTGGTGCCTTGGTCGTCCAGCTTCTCCCCTGTGCCCTTGCCTCGCAACTTCTACATTCAGCACTGTACGAATCATCAGGCATGCTGGGTATGTATTGACATGGGTCGAGGAGCTTAAATGGCACATCGGCATTTGTAGTATAGATTCTAGTTGTTTTGGTCTTGGCTACTTCAAAATAGCCAAGTACCGTTTCTTCGCTGTCTTCTACATTGAAAATGTTTCCAAATACAGGAGCAGGAGGAATATCAAAAAGCGATCCTTGGTTGTTGATGACTATTTTGATTTTCTCCCAATAAGTATAAGCTTCCCTAGTGATGCTCAATTGCTTTACAGTTACAAAGAATGGATATTGAAATGAATTATCTACCAAGCGTCTTCCCAACACAAAAGTTGAATTCCTGGTACTTGTCCCTGAGCCATCAAATAAATTAAGTCTATTTGGTTCTATCACATCCGAAATAAAGCAAGGAGGGGGTTGCGGTGGAGGAAAACCCGTTCCTTTTAACCATGCCAAAGGCCATAAATAGGTTTCCTCAATCGTCCACCTCAGGTAAATTGGATCTTGGGTGTCAGGAAGCGTCGTCTTTGAAAAGATTTTAAATACGTATTCAGGTTTATCCGTTTTGAAAGGTTCGTTCTCAAAAGTAAAACTGAGCACATCATCTGCATCTAGTTCTGGTACTTTTTCATACTTAGACAGGTATACTTTTCCATCCAATACTACTTCCAAAGCATAACTTTCCCCTTTTAGAGCCCTACAGCCATACAATTCATATTCCCCAGTCTTCAAACTGGAATAGGGGAACCTTTTACCGGATGCACTTAATACTGAAACCTTGGCATTTGGGACACCTCTCGGAGCTAATCCTGATAGCGCAGTACGACTTACATTCACTACCTGCCTTTCATCAACATCAGTGAATAAACCATAAATGACTAGCTGACCCTCTTTGGTTTCACCGAGAAAATCTAGCCTATCAATACAGGAAACAGTAAGCGCTAGAAATAGGGCAAATACCAGGACTGAGCGGATTGATATTTTTTGATTCTTGCTCATTTTCAGAACTTTACTGTGTAGGTGAATGAAGGGAAAGCTGATCCTAAAATCGAAATCTGATAAGGAACCAATCTTGGGGTCCTGCTCTCTCTTTGGAAGAAAACAGAATAAGCATTTCTCCTTCCGGTAAGGTTATAGATGCTAAAATTGACTTTATCATCCCATTTTCTTACGAAGCCATTTGTCAGGTAAGAAAAGTCAATCCTAAAATAATTTGGAATCCTAAACTCATTCCTGTTTCCAAAATTGGGAACAGAAACCGCTCCAATGACATAGTTGGATGAAATTCCTGTCACCGGTCGGCCTGATGAAAAATTGACGTTGGTATTGAAAGTTCTGCCTTTTTTCACATGGAAATTAGTCACCAAGGAAATGTTGTGTGGTTTGTCAAAATTGGTTGCAAACCAATTTCCTTGATTGACTTGGATTTCGGGAAATTCTGAAGTGGTCCTGATAAAAGACCTACTGAAGGTGTAAGCAAGCCAACCTGTAATCCCTCCGCTGTTTTTTTGGATCATTAGTTCAGTGCCAAAGGCAAGGCCTTCTCCCTGTATCAATTCTGTTTCCAAATGTGGATTTAAAAATAAGTCCGCAAAATTACGGTACTCTATTTGGTTGTCAGTACTTCGGTAGAATCCTTCAAAGGAAGTCGACCATTCATCTTCTTTGAAATTCCGGAAGTAACCCAAAGAAGCATTATGGGACCTTTGAGGAAGAATATAATTTGTGCTCAGCTGCCACAAATCAATGGGAGTCGGGCCGGTGGCATTGGAGATCGTCTGAAGGTATTGGTTCATCACCGAATAGCCTCCTTTGATGGAATTGACTTTGTCAAAAGTCCATCTGAAGGAAAATCTGGGCTCAATACCATTGTACTTAACGATATTCCCACTTTCAATAAAATCCACTCCATTGATGGTAAACCTCGAGATTGGAAGTCCTTCTTGATACCTGAAGATGGAGTCGGGCCCCTGCTGGGCATAATTAGAATACCGGATACCACCTGAGAATGAGAGATTTTCATTTGGGTTCCAATCTGCAGAGATATATGGGGCATATTCCATACCTCTTTGTTTTTGGACAGTTTCTGGTAATATGCCGGATTCCTGAGTCAAGGGGATTAAGGATTCCGATCTCATCTGGTATTGAATAGCTTCGGCTCCGAAATTGATATCCAATTTCTCCAAAGTCCATAATCCTGTTATTTTTCCTTGATAGTAATATAGCCCATTTTCGATTTTAGATGGGTCGACAGAAGAAGGTTCAAAAAAACCGTTGTTGAAAGAACCGTAAGCGACCATTCCGACTAGCGAAAGATTATCTGTCAATAAATTCCTACTTGTCAAGGAACCTACAAGGTTGTCCCATTCAAATCCAAATTGATTGGAAAACCTGAAATAATCCCCGGTGTTTAGCAGGTTAAAGTCCAGGCTGTTTTTCTCGGAGAACTGATGGTTGATGCCTAAATAGATGTCATGGAACCTGATATTACTGTTTTGGATATCTCCTGCATCGGCCATGTTTAACAGCCAATTGGCATTGGACAATCTAGTCGCCAGAATCATGGAAGTTTTTTCAGGCACAATCGGCCCTTCTATCATCAGTTTGCTGACGGCAGTGCCCAATGAAGCACTGCCTCCCCATTTTTCTTTATTTCCCTTACGCATTTCAATGTTGAGGGCAGAAGAACTCCTTCCTCCAAAATAGCTTGGAACAGCGCCTTTATACAAGGTGAAATTTTGTAGAGCATCGCCATTGAATGAGGACAAAAAACCCAAAGCATGGCTGTTGCTGAGTACAATCGTCTCATTCATCATGATCAGGTTTTGATCTGCCCGACCGCCTCGGATATTCATGCCTGCTGAACCTTCTCCAACAGAAGTCACCCCCGGCATGGATTGAAGTACGTTAAAGACATCCGGTTCGCCAAGAAAAGTTGGGACAAGCTTGATATCTTCGATGTTCATTTTGGTCACACCGGAAATCGGGCTACGAATATTTCTATCCCTTTCATCTGCTTCAACAGTGAATACCTCTAACTCAAAATCCAGGTTTACAAGTCCCACATCCAATTGTCCATCCCCATATAATTGGATCTGATAATGAACGGGCCTTTTTCCAAACTGACGGAAAACAATTCGGTGTCGGCCAGAATCTAAAGAAAGAACATAATACCCGTTTTGGTCTGTGTTGTTTCCCTCAAAAAACCCATCAATATGCATGGACACTCCAGAAATGGTTTCCTTGGTTTCCAAATGGCTTACTTTTCCAGTCAAGAAATATTGGGCTCTCTTTGGAGAATCTTTTTGATCAAACCTCAGCTCAATAAATTCTGTTTGGGCTTGAAGATTGGATATACAGAGGAACAATTGGACCAAAATGGTCAAACACCAAAAACCACC
>CAWUWQ010000081.1:0-2891 GCA_963926065.1 uncultured Algoriphagus sp. | reverse complement strand
GGCTGAATAGCCGGTTTTTCTGAATCGGTGATAATATTTCCTCCGTGGATTGCGAGGGTTTCGAGTCTCATACTTTGTTTGTTAATAGCTAAAGATGAAATTACCACTATTTCGGTTGAGCTCGAAGAAAATTTGTAAAATGACAAAATCTATTGAAAGACTTTTGTGTGCATTCCAACCTTTTGCTCCCAATTGACCTCTTGCTTCTAAAACCCCAACAAATGAGTTTTATTCAAATCAATCAGAAATTAATTCCAAATCGAATTCAGCAAATACCTCTGGAGCAGGAATTTTGGTGAATCCTGACAGAAGCCTACTATTTCAAGGCACCACGAAGCAGGCTTTCTACAGAAGAAAAATAAATGAAAATATCTCAATCCAAGTTGGAATCATAGGGACAGAAAATCTAAAAACCTTCTACCCAACAATAGGGGTAAGATTCTGGTAAACAAAAAATAGCCGGTTCATCACCGGCTATTTTATTTTCTTTAATTTTTTTACTTGGCACTTAATATTTTACGCTAAACACCACACTATCTAATCCGATCCACCGACTTTACCAACGCTTCGTCTTTACGGATAAATCTATTGGCTAACATATTAGAGACCATTGCAACTAATATTGCCCAGAAACCAACTTGGTAACTCCCCGCTTCAGGAGCATTAATGGCAGAATTTATCCCATTTGTAGTCAAAAAAACAGCAACTACTAATCCTACCATCACCAAGCTATTCACCATGTTGATCATCATCTGACGACCTCTATCGGCGTATTGGAAAATCGATATCAGGGCTAAAAGACCTGCGAAAGCTGCCAATGCAGCAATATACCATTTGGAAGAAGACTGAATTTCTGCACCGGCAGAATCAAGATTACTCAAAGTAAATGCAGAAAGAATCCAAGAATCTCCTAATCCTGAATTGGTTTGAAGTTGCTCCCAGATCGGTAATCCGATGGTAGCGCCCATCGCAATCACTACTAAAAACAAAAATATGGTCTGAACGCGTTGAATCATAGCTGTTAATTTTTTGGCAAAGAAAAGCGGTTCTGTCCTCCTTTCCAAAGATTCAATTTTCTTCCTGAATTGATGGGGAATAGTATCTTTGCCGAATAATGAGTGAAATCAAGCGCTATTTTCTGGAATTAAGTTATAAAGGAACGCCTTTCCATGGTTGGCAGATCCAGGCAAATGCATTTACCATCCAAGAATGCATTGAATCAGCATTAAGCACCTTTTTTAGAGTACCGATTGTCATTCAGGGAAGCGGCCGAACTGATACCGGTGTTCATGCAAGTATGCAGATTTGTCATTTTGATACTGATTTACCGTTTGAAAAAGAAAAATTCCTTAAAGCAATAAACGGCATCCTCCCAAAAGAAATAGCGATACATTGGATCCGAGAAGTGAAAACAGATGCACATGCTCGATTTCATGCCCGATCGCGTTCCTATGTCTATCGAATCGTGTTCAGGAAAAATCCCTTTTTGGATGATATCGCATGGAGATGCTTCTACAATCCCGACGTAGTCGAAATGAATAAAGCCGCAGAATACTTGCTTGAATTCAATGATTTTGAGTGCTTTAGTAAGATTCGTACAGAAGTCAAGCATTTCCGATGTCAAATAAAATCCGCTTATTGGGAACAAAAGGACGGAGAATTGTTATTTCATATTACCGCCAACCGCTTCCTAAGGGGAATGGTAAGAGCAATAGTGGGAACCTTAATAGAAATTGGATACCACCATCGGCCCGCTGCGGAGATGAAACAAATTATTATTGACAAGAAACGCGTAAATGCAGGGAAATCTGCGCCGGCAAAAGGCTTGTTTTTAACCAGAATCGAATATCCAACTGAAATCTATCTAGATTAATAAATTTTGAGCTTAGCTAAAGAAAAAGAATCCTCAGGGGAGATTGTTGACACCCAAGTATTAAAACAACTTTACAATTTTGTAAAGCCCTACAAGCCCCAATTCTACTTTTTAATATTCTTGACAATTGCTTTGGCTATACTCGCGCCAACTCGACCTTATTTTATCCAAGTTGCGATTGATGATTATATCACGGTTGGTGATACTGTTGGACTCCTTCGGATCATCTATTTGCTAGTTGGCTTGATGATTCTTCAAGCTATCGTCCAGTGGGCTCACACCTATTATTCGGGCTGGATAGGTCAGGTTATCATTCGGGACATCCGAGTGAAGCTCTATAAGCATTTGCTAAAACTTCGATTGAAGTTTTTTGACAATACTCCAATTGGAAGATTGGTGACCCGAAATATCTCTGACATCGAAACGCTCGCAGATGTTTTTAGCGAAGGTTTAGCAGCAATTATTGGCGATTTGCTTCAGCTAGTCACGATTTTAGGAGTCATGTTCTACATCGATTGGAAGCTCACTTTGGTCAGCTTGTGTACGCTGCCACTTATGTTGGTTTCGACTTATGTGTTCAAAGAAAAGATTAAAATCACATTCAACGATGTTCGAAATGCAGTTTCGAATTTGAATTCATTTCTTCAGGAGCACATCACCGGGATGAATATTATCCAGATTTTCAATCGAGAAGATCGTGAGTTTCAAAAATTTCAGGAAATCAATAAAGAGCATGCGAGAGCACACATCCGATCAGTGCTTTACTATTCGATCTATTTTCCAGTAGCTGAGATTATCCAGGCCATCGGGATTGGATTGGTGGTTTGGTATGGCGCCGTTGGAGTATTAGGAATGGAATTACAAATCGGTGTTTTGATTTCATTCATCATGTACTTGCAGTTGTTTTTCCGACCGATTAGGATGATTGCCGATCGATTCAATACCCTTCAAATGGGCGTAGTGAGTTCTGCCAGAATTTTTAAGCTTTTAGATAGCAAGGAGCATATCGACAACGAAG
>CAWUWQ010000080.1:0-3030 GCA_963926065.1 uncultured Algoriphagus sp. | reverse complement strand
CCTCGATTCCCAATTTTTGGGAATAATCTCTTAAGACCTCTTGCGTATCGAAAGTCGGATCGATAGAGTGACTGAGAATTAGAAATTCAGGATTACCATCATATTTTTCATAAACCCGGAGCATTTCCTTTTTCATGATCGGACAGATCGTAGGGCAAGAAGTAAAGAAAAAATCGGCAACATAGACTTTTCCTTTCACAGTATTGCTCGAAATGGTATCACCCATCTGGTTAACAAATTCAAAATCGGCAATCTGATGATAAACAGTATCCTGACCTTCTAAGTAGAAATTACCAAGTTTAGGAAGAGGACTCTCTTTGATTTCAGTATTGCTCCCACAGCTCCAAGTCGCCATAGCAATCAGGGAAACAAAAAAAAGTATGATGCAGTACTTCATGGTTGTTAATTGATTTTTCTGTACTTTTTATAAAGCCTGATGCCAATCATCAAACTGATTCCCAGGCCGATTAAACCGGCTATCCCCCAGACCATACTCATGGTGTTTTTTAAAACAACCAAAAATACGATCGCGAATAGAAGCAGGGTGCTAGCTTCGTTCCACAATCTCAACTGAGTAGAGGTCCATCTGGTTCTTCCAGATTGCAATTCTTTGAAAAGTTTATGGCAAAAAAGATGGTAAACATATAGAAGCACCACAAATCCCAATTTTGCTTGCATAAATCCAAGCTCCAAATAGCCCCAACGATAGGAGAGTACCCAAGTTCCAAAAATCAAAGTCAAAATAGCCGATGGCCAAGTTATGATGTACCAAAGACGCGATGCCATCATGTCAAGTTGAGGTTTGAGAATGTCGCGCTCATTTGCAGGTCGTGTCAGGACCTCCGTCTGATAAATGAACAATCTGACGATGTAAAATAGACCTGCAAACCAGGTGACTATAAAAATGATATGAAGTGCTTTGATATACTCGAATCCCATTCTCAGAATTTTCGCCTAAATTAAGGCCTAATCTTTACAACCCCACTTAAATTTTGAAAAGCTCAAGGTTCATTTATATTATTCTCGTCGGCATAGTCCTAATGTTAGTCATTTTCATCGCCAAAGAATCCTTTTTCCAGCCTGGAATGGAGCGGTTTGTAGGGAAATACGAGGAACTTGGGACTTACCGCAATGAAAACAATACCGGTCCAATAGTTCGGCTTTATGCCGTGAAGGTTTTAGATAATAGCAATGGATGGATGGAGGAATATGGAAACTCACTCCCTCATACCAAATACGGCCGTACGATGGTTTTTTTCTTTGAAGATGAAATTGATCAAGATATTATCCTTTCTCCAAAAGAGCCATATTATCCGGAAGGATTGAAGCCCTATTTGATCGCGAGCTACGAAAAGACTCCTATGGGAGAAGTTAGATTTAAATTGGAAAATGAGTAAACGACTACCACTAGCCGAATATCGCAATGGGATCTTGTCTGGAAATCGAGCGATTCTAAGTCGCGCGATTACGTTGGTAGAGAGTTCCCTAGACTCAGATGCAGACTTGGCTTCCCAATTGGTTCAAGAGATTCTACCTAAGACGGGGAATTCCATTAGAATTGGAATCACAGGTGTCCCAGGTGTTGGTAAAAGCACATTTATTGAATCTTTTGGCAAACTATTGGTAGATAAAGGCCATCAAGTTGCGGTACTCGCTGTTGATCCATCCAGTCAAAAAACTAAGGGAAGCATTCTGGGTGACAAAACCCGAATGGATCAATTGGCAGCGGATAAGCGGGCATTCATCCGGCCAAGCCCGACTGGTACCACATTGGGTGGAGTTAGCGCCAAGACGCGTGAGGCCATGTTGCTTTGTGAGGCAGCTGGATTTGATGTGATCTTGATCGAGACAGTAGGAGTAGGACAATCCGAAACGGCTGTCAAAGGAATGGTTGATTTCTTTCTTTTGCTGATGCTAGCTGGTGCCGGCGATGAGCTTCAAGGGATCAAAAAAGGTATTATGGAAATGGCTGATGCACTATTTATAAATAAAGCGGAAGGGAAAAACCTATTGGAAGCTAAAAAAGCCAAAGCGAATTATTCGAATGCGCTCCATCTTTTTCCTCTGGGGGAAAATAGTTGGTCTCCAAAAGTATTGCTGGGATCTTCACTTGATGGGTTGGGTTTGGAAGAGGTTTGGAAAATGATTACTGAATTTGAAGCAGTTACCTTGGAGCATGGTTTTTGGCAAAAAAATCGTGAAAATCAACGAGTAAACTGGCTTAATGAATATGTTCAGGACTTATTGGGTAAAGCTTTTATTGCAGACAAAGCAGTGAATAAATTATTGGAAGACTCCAAAATTCAAATCAAGTCAGGTGAATTAAGTCCGATTATTTTGGCAAAAAGATTGACACAACTGTTTTTAAAATCTTCAACTCATCAATCATGAGAAGCTTACTTTTCATTTTTTCATTTCTTATGTTTTCCTGTGCTCCTGAGAAGTCCAGCCAAGAATCAAATTTGAATATTTCAATCAAGAGCTTTTTCAAAGAATCCTGCATTGATGAATCTTGCGCAAAAGTTCAGTTTACTTGGCCAGAATTTGAAGAAGGCGAAATTGGGAACCGGCTCAACCAAGCAATTCAGGATCAATTACTCACTTATTTTTATTCCGATTCGGTTGGAACAACTTTAGAGGAACAGACAGATATTTATTTAAATAGCTTTCAGGAAACAAAAATAGATTTCCCAGATATGCCTGGAGGTTGGGAAATAGAAATCAATGCGGAATTGAGTTTTGACTCTCTAAATACCTTGAGTATATTTTTCGCTGAGTTTAATAACAGTGGTGGTGCGCACCCCAATTCGAGCAATTACTTCTTGAATTTTGATAGCTCCACTGGTGATTTTTTGTCCATCGATCGATTGATTTTGGATCAGCCTAAACTACTTTCTTTGGCAGGAAAGGCCTTCCGGGAATTTCATGAAGTGGATGAGAATATGACCCTCGAAGAAAGCGGTCTATTCTTTCTGCCAGAAACTGGCTTTTTCTTACCTAATGCGATGGGGTTTAGTGGCGATAAGTTTC
>CAWUWQ010000079.1:0-2693 GCA_963926065.1 uncultured Algoriphagus sp. | reverse complement strand
GCTGATTCTGCTGCTTTTTTAATTAATGAAGCATTTGCTCAAGCCATGAACTGGGAAGATCCAACGAAAGAAATGCTAGATCCTAGCCGCTTTGATCCACATCAGATTGTAGGCTTGATAAAGGATTTTCATCATTCTTCTTTATACAAAGAAATTGAACCGGTTCTTATCGCGAAAAGTCCAAAAATTGCTTTTAGTGGAATCAATAATTTGATGATTCAATCCACGACTAATCCAAAGGTGCTCGTGAAAGGTTCTGGGACAGACTTTGAAGCGCTCAAAGCAGTTCTTGAAAGTGAGTGGAAAAAGACTTTTCCATCTGAAGCCTTCTCTTTTAAATTCATGGATGAGACTGTACAAGAGCAATACAAAGCAGATGAGCGCTTGGGGAAAATGGTCTTTCTGGCTTCTGGGATTGCAATATTGATTGCAGCGATGGGATTATTTGCTTTAGCAGCACTTAGTATTTCTGGACGGACCAAAGAGATCGGGATCCGAAAAGTCCTTGGCGCTTCCAGTTGGAGTATCAGCTGGATGTTTAATAAAGAATTTTTAATCATCACTTTGATAGGTGTGTTCTTCGCATTACCGCTGAGCCTGTATTTGATGCAAGATTGGATTTCTCAGTTTGCCATAAAAGAATGGCCTTCATGGATCAGTTTTGCAATGCTTGGAGTAGGAGGTATTGGATTTACACTGTTGATTGTATCCGCACAAGCTTTCAAAGCTACGCTGTTGAATCCGGTGGATACGCTGAAGGATGAGTAGAGGGGATGCTTCGACTTCGCTCAGCACAAGTTTTAGAT
The DNA here is from genome assembly GCA_963926065.1 of uncultured Algoriphagus sp. GTDB lineage: Bacteria > Bacteroidota > Bacteroidia > Cytophagales > Cyclobacteriaceae > Algoriphagus. Next base: position 1,887 of record CAWUWQ010000079.1, on the reverse strand, counting down.
TTATGATTTCAGATATAAGATTTTAGGGGCCTCTACAATGGATGGGAAGAAAAGATTGGTTCTTAAATTAAAGCCGTATCTTCTAGCTCGCGTTTTTAAACGTGGGTTAAGATTATCCAGTAATTACCTAGTCTTATTTTCCCCTTAAATTATTTAGAAGGTGCTACTCCTTGTTGAAATAATTTCGAGTTTTGAGTCATTAGATTGAATAGATCCAATATCTCATGGAAAAATCGTTTTTGGTTTTCATTTTTATAATTGGAATGCTTAGTGGATTTAATAGCCTTTTTGCACAATCAAGCAAAGTAAAAGTCTCAGGTAAAATCATTGATCAAACTACTCAAGAGCCATTGTCCTATGTCAATGTGCTGCTAAAGAAAAGTAGTGACTCTACTTTTGTGACGGGCTCAATTTCCGATGAAGCCGGTTTATTTATTTTAAATGAAGTGCCCAATGGGGAGTTTTTCCTAGAAGCCAGCTTTATTGGTTATGGAGTGCTTAAAATGCCTGTTTTTGTTGGGGCTAGTTCACCTTTTTTAAATCTGGGAGAGCTGTTTTTGCAGGCTTCGACCCAGGATTTGAATGAAGTAGAAGTCTTAGGACAAGCTGACGCGATAGGAAGTAAAATGGACAAAAAGACTTATGATCTTTCTCAGAACATAAGTCAAACCGGTGGCTCGGTGCTTCAAGCCATGCAAAATCTACCGGGTGTGGCTATTCAGGAGGGAAAAGTACAAATCCGCGGTAATGACCGAATCTCGGTCTTGATTGACGGAAAGCAAACTGCCTTGACGGGTTTTGGGAATCAGTCTGGGCTTGATAATCTTCCTGCTTCGGCAGTTGAAAAAATCGAAATCATCAACAATCCATCGGCTAAGTTCGATGCCAATGGCAATGGTGGTATCATCAATATCATTCTTAAAAAAGAGCAAAAACAAGGTGTAAATGGGACGATAGGAATGGCAGTTGGGCTGGGAGCATTGTGGGAGAAAAAGGCTAATCTGCCGGGAATTCGACCTCAGTATCAAGGTACTCCTAAAATCAATCCGTCCGTTTCGCTCAACTTTAGAAAGAAGGACTTAAATTTTTTCTTCCAAGCTGATAACCTTTATACCCAGACGCTAAATAAAAATGAGTTTGTGGTCCGAACCTATGACGATGGAACGGTAATCAATCAGCAACTCAAGCGAAACCGAAATACCAATTTCTTGACGACTCGAGCTGGTGTGGATTGGAGAATTAACGCTTCCAATACACTCACCATTTCTGGACTCTTTGGAAGTGAGAAAATAATCGATCGAGGAGATCAGCCTTTTTACAATAAAGATTTTACAGAGCAATTGCGGCTTTGGCAATTTCTGGAAGATGAGTTGAAAACCTCTGTAATGGCCACCGCAGCCTATCAGCACCAGTTTGCTGATCCGGGGCACATCTTATCTGCAGGTGTCAATTATACTTTTCACAGAGAAGACGAACAATATTTCTTTACCAATACCCTCCCCACTTTTGTAGGGCAAGATGCGTTCAAATTACTCTCAGATGAGAGTGTGATCGATTTGACCTTGGATTATGTGAAGCCACTTCGCTACGGAAGGTTAGAGACTGGAATGAAGTTGAGACGACGTTGGATTCCGACTAACATGCAGTTTTTCCCAGGATTAAACTCACCGATAGATTCTGCCGCTGGTGGAGCCGCTACTTACCGAGAGACTATCCCAGCACTCTATGGGAATTACATTTTTGAGAAGCGGAAGATTGAAGCTGAAATAGGACTGCGGGTTGAATATGTAGATTTGAATTATCAAGTCAATCGGGAGCATCCAACTTATAAGAGTGACGGCTATAGTTACTTCCAGCCTTTCCCAAATGCGCGTATTTCCTATAAAA
>CAWUWQ010000078.1:0-3868 GCA_963926065.1 uncultured Algoriphagus sp. | reverse complement strand
CTGGAGAAATCATCTGGTTATCTTGGACGTCACAACCCATCGAGGATAAGCAACTAGTATTTGCTATTGCGAAAGACATCACGCATAAAAAGCGAATAGAAAATGAAAGAAATTTACTCCTTGAAAAGACGAGTAGAATAAATCAAAATTTGAAGCAGCTTAGTTTTACTGCCTCACATGACCTAAGATCCCCTGTAAATAATTTGTTGTCAATCATGGAATTGCTCGACACAATTTACATACAAGACTCAGAAATAACAGAGCTTCACGATTTACTAAAATATGCAGTAAATAATCTTAAAATCACTCTTGACAATCATGTGGATTTATTGAAAGAAACCCAATCTTCTAGTGTAAAAAAGGAAAATATCAACCTAGAGGCTACGCTTAAAAAAGTGGGCCAATCGATCAATTCACTTATTACCAATTCCAGGACTGAGGTAAGTTCGGATTTTACGGCATTTAACGAAGTCCGATTTAATCAAGCCAACCTCGAAAGCATTTTTTTAAACTTCCTGAGTAATTCCATCAAATATTCAAGGCCTGGAGTACACTCGAAAATAAAATTCTACACTCAACTCAATGGAAATAAAAAACAGCTGTTTGTAGAAGATAATGGCTTAGGATTCGACTCTGAAAACTTGGAAGATAAAATTTTCGGAATCAATGAAAAATTAAATGAAAATTCTGAAAGTAAAGGAGTTGGCCTATATCTAGTGTACAATCATGTGATAAATATGGGTTGAAAAATCGAAGTGGAAAGTAAAATTAATGAGGGCACAAGATTTATAATCACCTTCAAGAACCAATAATCCTAGTCCAAAAGCCAGAGACCTCAGCAGGCGCTGTACCCTAATACTTTTTAAGTGATTGCTGAATTTCTATTCCAAAGCTTTAAAAAATATATCACTTAGAAGAAAAATGCCAATAAACGCAGCTGGTAAAATTCCTGCATTTATCGGCATTTTTAAAAGACTAGACCTCCCGTAAATAAATTACATGTCGTCTTCTTCAAAATCTTCTTCATTACCAGGACCCATATCAAACATGGAGCTGAACAAGTCTTTGAATTGAAGTCCAGTATCCAGCATGTTTTTGCTGAGTTGGGAATATTCCGCCAAGCCATGAAGTGCAAATTCCATAAAGAACTCTTTTTCATTTTCAGGCACATTTTTTACCAGCTGAGCGACTACTTCTGCTAACCCTGGCACTGCATGCAAAGCCTCCTTATAGGTACTATCAGGCTGGGAAGCTAGAATGTCCAACACGTTTCCTTCTCCAAACCAGGCCAGAGGAAGCACATATGGATTGCCTTGTTTCTCCTTTTTCTTTTGCTCCGGACTTGGAAAATAATTCACAAACTGAGTACGAATAGCTTTTCCAATCAAATTGTAAGCTACTAAACCTGCTCCTTCTTGCTCTCCTTCATAAACCAACTCCACCTTTCCAGTAATGGCCGGAATTACTCCGATCAGATCAGCGATTCGAACTACCGTATTGGATTCTCCATTCATGTAAAGTCGTCGCTCAGCAGCTGAAACCAGATTTTCATAAGCAGAAATCGTCAATCGAGCGGATACCCCACTTTTTTCATCCACATATTCTGAACTTCTAGCCTCAATCGCAATCTGCTCAATAAGGTCTTTCATCAATTCTGGAACATGAATCTGATCTACCGGTTTGCCAGTCAAGTTGGCTTCCTGAGCCGTGATTTTTTTACCAATCTCCAACGTTTTTGGATAATGGGTGATGATCTGACTTTCGATTCGATCCTTTAGCGGAGTCACGATACTACCTCGATTCGTATAATCTTCTGGGTTTGCCGTAAATACAAATTGGATATCCAGGGGTAGTCGCAGTTTGAAACCTCGAATCTGAATATCACCTTCCTGCAAAATATTGAAAAGGGCAACTTGAATTCTTGCTTGCAAATCAGGCAACTCATTAATCACGAAAATCGAGCGATGCGATCTTGGCACCAATCCGTAGTGAATCACGCGCTCATCATTATAGCTAAGTTTCATCGTAGCCGCTTTGATTGGATCAACATCACCGATCAAATCAGCCACCGACACATCAGGCGTAGCTAACTTTTCGGTGTAGCGATCAGAGCGATGCCACCAAGAAATTGGAGTATCATCTCCCTTGTCTTCGATGAGTTCTTTTGCATAGCTAGTCAGTGGCTGCATTGGATCATCATTTAATTCAGCTCCAAAAACTACAGGAACATACTCATCCAACAGATGAGTCATCATTCGTGCAATTCTGGTTTTGGCTTGCCCTCGAAGTCCGAGGAGATTGATATTGTGGCGGGAAAGAATCGCTCGCTCTATATCCGGAATCACAGTATCTTCATAGCCCCATATTCCTTCAAAAACATTTTCCTTCGCTTTGATTTTGAGGATCAAGTTCTCTCGGAGTTCTTCTTTGATGGATTTGGCTTGATAGCCCGCGGCTTTCAAGTGGCCAAGGGTTTTTATTTTGTGTAGGTCTGTAGTCTTCAGTTTGTTGTAATCCATTTGCTTAAAAGCGTTTCGTTCTGTTTCGTCTGTAATCTTCAAAAATCAAATCTCCAAGTCCTTTCAGGCTGCTGTAATAAGCATTACCGTTGTTGACTTTGGTGAATTCTTTCACAAATTCTTTCAAATAAGGATCGGAGGCTATCATAAATGTCGTTACTGGAATTTTCAATTTACGGCACTGCGCGGCAAGCTTGAGCGTTTCGGCCAAGATCTTACTATCGATTCCAAAGGCATTTTTATAGTATTTGATCCCGACTTTGAGGCAGGTAGGCTTGCCGTCGGTAATCATAAATATCTGTTTGTTCGGGTTTTTTCTTCTTCGGAGCAAATCCATGGCAAGCTCCAAACCAGCAACCGTATTGGTGTGGTATGGGCCGACTTGTAAATAGGGTAAGTCCTTGATCTCGATCTGCCAGGCATCATTTCCAAAAACAATGATATCCAAAGTATCTTTCGGGTAACGGGTTTTGATCAATTCTGCCAAAGCCATTGCCACCTTCTTCGCAGGCGTGATGCGATCTTCTCCATAGAGAATCATGGAGTGAGAAATATCAATCATCAGTACCGTCGAGGTCTGGGATTTAAACTCCTTCTCATTGATCTCCAAATCACTCTCGGTAAGTAAATAATCTCCTGAAAGTCCGTGATTGATTTGCGCATTTCGAAGCGAATCGGTCAAGGCAATCTGATCGAGGTTATCTCCAAATTGGTATTGCCTTCTGTCAGTTCCTCGCTCTTCTCCTTCGCCCGAATGAGTAGTTTTATGCTGACCGGATTTGCCACGTTTTAATTTCCCGAAAATTTCTTCCAAAGCCGACTTTCGGATCGTTTGCTCAGCTTTTCCAGTGATTTTAAACTCACCCTTTTGATTTTCCTCAGTCATGTAACCCTTCGACTTGAGGTCCTCAATAAAGTCTCCAATCCCATAATTGGGGTTGGTCATATTATAGCGCTTATCAAGATTGGTCAGCCAGCTAAGTGCCTCAGCGACATCCCCTCCAGTCATTGTGACGAGTTGAAGGAATATATTGAGCAAGTTCTCGAAAGTGTTCTTTTCGGGATCTTGACTGGGAACATATTGTGAGAATCTGAATCCTTTCATTGGGGGTATAACAAGATAAGGCGCTGACGAGTTTAATCATTGAAACAATTTCCCAAAAAAGATGAAAAACTACAAACTAGCCGTCGGTATAGTCACCGGCATTTTGATCCTCTTTGTGACACTGATTCAGTTTGAAGTTAGTCAATTTCTGATCTGGCTGATTTTTCTGGCTGGACCCTTTCTGGTAATTTGGATGGTCTATTCCGTATTGGTAGCAGATGTGGATATCAAAGAGACTTTTGAG
>CAWUWQ010000077.1:0-4433 GCA_963926065.1 uncultured Algoriphagus sp. | reverse complement strand
TTCTTCGATGATTTGATCCGTCCCATGACTATGTAATCGATCAGTCAGTTGGTAGGTATTGATTGGGACAAACTTGTCTAATCCAGCCCAATACTTGGCCTTCAGGATCTTCTTGACTCTTCGGTCGATTTCAGCTTCAGAGATTAGCCCATCTTCAATGGCTGTTTTAATCAAGATTTTGGATTTTGGCACATCCATCGAATAGAGGAGCACATCATTTCCAGCCAAGAGTGCTTTGACTTCCACTTCACCTGGAAGATTTCCTTTTGCCACACCCCGCATATTTAGTGCATCAGTGAAGATCAAACCTTGGAAATTCATCCGCTTTTGTAAAAGGTCTGTGACCACTTTCTTCGAGAGACTAGTCGTACTGTTTGCCTCGGGATCAAGGCTTGGGATATTCAAGTGAGCCACCATCACAGACATCAAATCTTCCTTAATTAAGCGCTCATAAGGGTATAAATCGATATCCCAGATCCGCTTTTCCGAATGTTTGATCACCGGAAGTGCAAAATGACTATCCGTCTCTGTATCTCCATGTCCAGGGAAGTGCTTTGCATTTGCGATGACCCCATGATCCTGAAGTCCCTTCATGTAGGAAACGGCTCGCTTTGCAACCAATTCTTTGTTTCCACCGAAAGCCCGATAGCCGATAACTGGATTTTCAGGGTTGGAATTCACATCTACCACGGGGGCAAAATTGATATGCATCCGGAGCTCTTTGAACTGACGGGCCATCTCTTCACCCATTTTGTAGATCAATTTATTATCCTGAATCGCACCCAATGTCATTGCTTTCGGAAAATCAGGCACAGAGTCCAGTCGCATACTTATCCCCCACTCGGCATCCATGGCAATAAATAAGGGAGTCTTGGCTTGGGCTTGGTAGAGATTAGTCAGCCTCGCTTGTCTTTGTGGTCCGCCTTGGAAAAAAATGATCCCACCAAGATTTTCTGCTTGGATCAGATTGGAGATTTCATTGATGTGGGCTTGATCTTTATTCGAATATGCGGCAACCATAAATAACTGTCCCAAACGCTCATCAAAGGTGAGGCTTTGGAATACAGAATCTACCCAGTCTAATTGAGCGATAGGGTCCGTAGATACCAAGGGATCCCCGATAAGAATCGTCTCATCCAGTTTGCCTGATGAAAAAATAATAACAACCAATCCAATGGCCAATATCCTCGAAAGCTTGCTACTCATGCTTGAGTTAATTTTTAATATTTAACTTTTAAAATAAATTTGTGTACAGGACCTCCTGCTAACGAAAAGAAGCTGGCTAAACTATATTCTAGGTCAATTTAATAAAGGAGAGTTCGTCTTGGGACAGATGAAATTACTAAAATTGAGGCAACATTAACCCGTAAAAAAGGTTTAAAAGGTTATAATTTTGATAGCTGGTCATTAGTTTAGAACTTCATGGCAAATTGGGATTTTGCCTTCCCACTCAGTAAAAATTAAGCAGAAATGAAATTCCCTTCCATCTTTCGTACTTCCGCTCCGATGCGATATGATATCAAACCAAGATATTATGATCCAGTAAAGGAAGAAATTGAACAAAGGACATCACGAATCAAGCGAGAACTTCAAGCCGAGGGCCTTCTTAAAGAAGGAGATGAGCTGGAATCTCAGGGTGGTGGAATCAGAGGTTCTTTTGCACAATATCGAGGGATTAAAGAGCGCTCAAGCCCAAATATGTTTGCTTCCACAGCTTTGATCCGAACGCTGATCTTTTTGCTCTTATTGGGAATAATCTTCGGATATATCTACCTCGGTCCAGTGATATTTGAATACATGGCTTACGCGACACTGCTAATTGGAGCGATCTATCTTTTCTTTAGACTCAGACCCAAGAAAAAAAATGTCTGATATCATCCAACTCCTGCCTGATGCGATCGCAAATCAAATCGCAGCAGGAGAGGTAGTTCAGCGACCAGCCTCTGCGCTCAAAGAGTTACTAGAGAATGCCGTGGATGCAGGTGCTTCACAGGTTCAAGTGGTAGTCAAAGAAGCGGGGAAACAATTAATACAAGTCATAGATAATGGCAAAGGCATGTCAGCAACGGATGCTCGAATGAGCTTTGAGCGTCATGCCACTTCCAAAATCAGAAAATCCAGCGATCTTTTTTCTATCCGAACTTTTGGATTCAGGGGAGAGGCTTTAGCCTCAATCGCAGCAGTAGCACAGGTCGAGCTTAAAACCCGACAGGCAGAATCAGAGCTTGGTACATTGATTCAGATCGAGGGCTCTGAAATTAAAAAACAAGAGCCTTTTGCCGGAAATGTTGGCACTTCAGTTTCCATGAAAAATCTCTTCTTCAATGTGCCAGCACGAAGGAATTTCCTCAAATCAAATCCAGTTGAAATGCGCCATATTGTGGAGGAGTTTCAGCGTGTAGCCTTATCCTATTCCGAAATAGGTTTTTCTCTTTTTCAACTGGATCTGGAAGTATACAGTCTTACTCCAGGTAAACTCAGCCAGCGAGTTGTTCAGCTTTTTGGGAAAAACTACCAGGGACAGCTGGTTCCCTGTGAAGAGCTCACCCCTCATATCAATGTAAAAGGCTATGTAGGCAAGCCAGAGCATGCAAAAAAGACAAGAGGAGAACAGTTTTTCTTCGTTAATAATCGATACATCAGGAGCAGCTACTTACATCATGCAGTGAGTAATGCTTTTGAAGGCTTGCTCCAACCGGATCAGAATCCATTCTATGTGCTTTTTTTGGAAATTGATCCTTCTCATATAGATATAAACGTCCACCCTACGAAAACAGAGATCAAGTTTGACGATGAGCGTACTGTCTATGCGGTGATCCGATCGGCAGTGAAGCAAGCCCTAGGCTCTCATCATGTAGTTCCTTCGATCGATTTCACTTATGATGTGAATTTCAACGAGAAATGGGATCAAGATTCAAGCAAAAAAGAGCAAGTCGATCGGGAATACAGCTATAAAACGTTCAATACTCCTGAATTCAAAAAATCCGATCCTTCAGGTTGGGAGCGACTTTTTGAAGGAAATAGCGCTGGACCAAATCGGCAGCTTACAGAGATCCAGCAATCTGAAGGAGAACTTGATGTACTTACTTTTGGGAGCAAGGCGAATTCTGATCAGGCTGTCAATTCATTGATCAGGCCGATTGAGGATGAAGCTACAGGTACCACTTTTCAGGTTGAGCTCAGCTATATTGTCGCGCAGATGTCTACCGGTATGTTGATCTTGGACCAGCAGGCAGCACATGAGCGCATACTTTACGAGCGCTATTTACGGCAGTTAAAACTCGCCCAAGGCCCTTCACAACAATGCCTTTTTCCGCCTGTTTTGAACTTAGGCTCCTCGGATTTTGCTTTGGTAATGGACTTGATGCCAGAACTGCATAGTCTTGGCTTTATGGTTTCTGAGTTTGGTAAAGACACCATTTTGGTTCAAGGTGTACCGGCGGACATTCAAATCAAGAATGAAAAAGAACTCTTCGAGGGTTTATTAGAACAGTTCAAGAATTTTAAAAGCGAGCTTTCACTTGACAAACGAGAAAATCTTGCGCGCTCACTCGCTCGTAAATCATCCTTAAAAAAAGGCCAAAAGCTAACTTCACAAGAAATGGAAAACCTAGTAGGCCAATTGTTTGCCTGTCAAAATCCGAACTTTGGTTTGGGGGGAAACAAATCTTTCGTGAAATTGGATTTAGGCAATATCCATTCCTTCTTCGGCAAATAGCATGTTTAGAAATATCACCCCAGTAGTTAAAAATCTTCTTATTGCGAACGCCGCCTTTTTCTTGGTGAGCGCATTTGTTTTTCCCCAGCTGAAGGCTTGGTTTGCATTGTATTACATCCACAGTTCTTACTTCAAGCCCTTTCAGTTTTTGACTTACATGTTTATGCATGCGGATTTTTGGCATTTGTTCAGCAACATGTTTGGCTTATTGATCTTTGGACCTTTATTGGAGCAGTTTCTTGGCCCAAAGAAAATCTTGATTCTTTGGATGGTTTGTGGGGTAGGATCTGGCGTCCTTTATTCCGGCTACAATTCCTATCGGATGAATACCCTTCAAGATCAGGTTGAGTCTTTTGAGAATAATCCGAACCCTGAAGCTTTTAATAGGCTGGTCATTTCAAATAGAGGGTTTTTCCAAAGTTCGGTATTTGACTTTGTAGATGATTACAGCAGAAATCCGGATGATCCGAATAAGATCAGCCAAGCTAAGCAGACATTAAATGCAATTGTGGAGATTCAGGGAAATGTGCCTATGGTCGGTGCATCGGGAGCATTATTCGGAGTTTTGATCGCTTTTGCTATGCTATTTCCAAATACACAGCTCTTTCTGCTGTTTCCTCCTATGCCGGTCAAGGCAAAGTACCTGGTCTTATTCTATGGATTATATACGATTTATAACGTGATCTTTAATAACCCGACGGATAATGTGGCACAT